>JAQGOK010000211.1 GCA_028293645.1 Chthoniobacter sp. | reverse complement strand
CTCCGGGATCGAACGAAGCCATGCCGCCATTCTCTCCGGCAGCAGCGGATCAGCACTCCGGCTCGGGCGCTCCAGCACGGCGAACATCGTGGCCAGCCAGATCAGTCGTTCATCGCCAAGCGCCCAACGATCCCGCCAGCGACCGACGATTTCTGTGTGTGCTGGGAGCAGGTTGGGTGCGGTGAGAAGCCGTCCACCAAGCGGCGCGTGCCACCCTGCGATCTTCAGCCAGGCAGCGGCGCGCTCCGGCGGCACCGCAGTCAGCAAACTGTCTTCCGCCTGCGCTCCGGCTGCTGCTTCGAGCACCATCGCGGACACGAGCGCCGCTTCCGGAAGCTGGTGCGCGGCTTCGAGCAGCAGCAGCCAGCGTTTGCCCGGCGAAGGTTGCGCGCACCATCCGGGAGCGATGCTCGGCCAGAACCATTCCGCCGTCGCGAACGGGCGCGCGTTTTGGCGCGCGAGCGCCACGATCGCTTCGCCGCGACTGCGAAAGAAAACCGCATTGGCGTCGCGGGCGGCCGGGTGTCCAAAGGGAACCGCGGTCGCCGCGACTTTACGCAACGCTTCCTGCATCTGGAGCGCCAGGGTCGCGGAGCTGCTGCGCAGAGAAATGCGGCCAAGGGAAAGCCGGCGGACCACCAGCAGATCTTTTTCTCCGAAGACGGGCATCGACGCGGTCTGCAATGAATCGGAAAGCAGGATCGCTGCGCGGCGCGCATCTTCTTCCGCCTCCACGCGGAGCTTCAACCTGCCCACGCGCCGCTCCGCCGGTTGTGGGAAGAGAGCGCTGCGGTTCATTCCGGCGAGCGGCTAGGCCAGGGCTATTTTTCGGGCGAAGCCGAACGCTGCCGGCACGAACTGCACGCGCATGGTTTGATCCAGCGTCGTGGTCGCGGTGGTTGTCTCGACGCGTTCAATCCGCGCGGAGACTTCCCCGTCGCCCGCCAGATCTTCGACCCGTGCCCGCGCGACGATCTTCTCCGCTTTCCAGACCTGCACTTCCATGCCCACCCGCACGAGCCGCGGATCGAATGGTCGGATCGGAATCAGCGTGCCGGGGCGCACCGGCACTGGGCGTGGGAGATGCCCGGCGATCAACGCTTTTACCGGCGCGTGGCTGGCGAGCAGGAGGCAGATGCGGATGAGGTCGTTGATCAGGTTGAAGGCGTCGCGCTCGCCCGTGTTCACGCGGCCGAACAGCCAGTCGGCGAAAGTCTGAAACCGGCGGCGACTAGCGCGATCGAGGCTCCCATAGCGCGGCAGCAGCGTCAGGTTGTTGAGCGGCGTGGGCTGGTCGAACTGGCTGTAACGCTCGACCCACGCGAGGCGGAGCGCGGGTGGTGCAGTGGCGAACTCGGCATGCAGGCACGTGGCCACGTCTTCGATCTGCGCGAGGAGATCGGCCGCGGCGCGTGCGAGGGCAGGGTGGCCATGTCGCCCATCGATGATATCGCCCAGCGAGCTGTGCTGTTCTGCTTCGCGATGGAAGTCATTCCACGTGCGGAGGTCCGGCCGCACCAACTGCATCGTGGAAGCGCGGGCGCGCGTGGCTTCCACGATCGAGAACGCGGACACCAGCGCGTTGCGGGTTGCTGCCGCGGAGATGTTGGCCGTGAACGGCAGACGCTTTTCCGCGGAAAACAGGAGCGCCGAACGCTGCGTCGCTGCGAGCAGTTCCGCGAGTGAGTCGTGTGTATCGAGTTCGCGCAGGCGCGGCGCGATGCCCGGAAACCAGCGCGCCGGCGCGTGCCGGAACAGTTGCACGTAAGCGCGCAAAGCGTCGGGCGGCTGATCGTGCCGTTGCAGACACGCCGGGACCGGTGCGAGCGCTTGAGCATTCTCGAGCTTCCAGCCCGGCGCGTTGCGACGCACTGGATCGACCGTGCGCGGACGGACGTAAGCCAGAAATGTGACTTCGTCGCGGATCAGCGCGTCGCGACGCGTGTTGATCGCGGCGACGCGCGCCTGTTCCTCCTGGCGCAAGGCGCGCGCGACGCTCACGTCATGGCGGGCTTCCGTCAGCGGACTGGAGATTGCGCCGAGTCGCGCGTTCGCCGCGGCCGCCGCGGTTTCGATCACGGCGAGCGTTTCGTTTCCGCGCTGGAGCAATGCACGCCGTTGCTGAACGACGCGCTCGATGGTCCGCAGGATCGCCGATTTGATCTCCACGAGATCGATCGCGGCGAGCGTCACTTCCGCTTCGTCGGTGTCTTTGGTGATCGCCGTGGTGGTCAGCAGTTTGGCGATCGCCTCCGTGCGCAACGTCGCAGAGTTCGCCACCGGCATCGCGCGTCCCTGTAGTTCGAGCAGGGAAACGTCGGCACCAGTCAAGGACCGGACGGTTTGATCCACCAGCGGAAGGCGCAGACGTTGCAACTGGCCAAGCAAATCGCTGAGCGCCGCGCGCGCGTAGGAGAGGTTTGAGGTGGCGGCTGGTTCCGAGAAGCGCTCGCCGATGCTGATCCCGCGCGGTGGCAGCGTCGGTCCGCTTTCCGGGAGTTGACCGAGGATGTCCCGGATCTTCGGAGTCAGGCCGAGGTCTTTGACCGAGATGCTGTCTTTGAAAAGCACCCCTGCGTCGAACGCCTTCGGCTGGGTTGCGACGCCGCGGATCGTCGATACTCCGGCGGTGCTGATCGCTGTGGTCAGCGGGATGTTGATCAGCGGGTTGGTGCGCTCCACGCGGAGGTTCGTGGAAAGCGCGGCTGCGGAGGCTCGGCTGACCGTGGCACGAGTTCCCGAAGCGGGGGCTGCGGTCCTTGCAATGGTGGGTGGATTCGTGATCGCGGTCACATCCGCAAACCGCACCGGCCGGGTTTTGGCTGCGCGGAGGAATGCGCCGAGTTGATCCGCGCTGGCGGCGGCGGTTTCCTGCTCGGCGATGACGGCGATGGCCGGATTGATGAGCAGCTTCTGCGCAGCGCTCTGGCCGAGGACCAGTTTCCGAATGCGGTAAAGATTCGTCTGCGCGCGCGTGAAGCTGGCATCGACCAGATCGTCCGCTTCGCCCGCTTCGGATTCGAGTTCGGCGAGCACTCGTCGGAGACCATGCGCCGCGACCGAAAGCGGTTGGGCGCGCGGCGTGGCGCCCGCGGGATTGAGCGCGTCCTCCGCTTCCTGAAGATGATCGGCAAGGCTGCGGCCATCGGCGAACTCCGGCTGGAAGTCGTCTTCGAACGGCGCCGCCAACTGCGCCGGATCGTTGATCCGCGTCCAGTCGCCACCCTGGAACGTGACCGTCGGCGCCGGCTCATCGGCGTTCCAAAGCACGACCCGCCCGGGCGCACCTTGCTCCTGCGGTGCGAGGATTCCGGCATCGATCAATCCCGCCGATCCTTGTTCAAGATGGAGCGTAAAGCCGCTCACGACATTGGCGGTCAGACCCAGTTCGTCTGCAGAGACGGCGCAGAGTCGCCAGAGGCTCAACGCGAGTGGAATGCCATCCTCATCGAGCCGCTCGCGTGGCGCATCGGAAGGAGTCGTCCAGACGTGGCGCGACTCGTCGTTGCCGCTGCGCCAGCGCACTTCGATTTGAGGCGGCGGGTTCTCGAGATCGAGCCGCAGCCGCACAAACAAAACGGTCGCGGGCGTGATCTCGACTCGGGTGAAATCCACACCGATCTCCCAAGGGCCGAGCGTGCCGCTTGGTGAAACATAGATTGCCCCGAATGCGCGATCGGCCGCGCTTTCGACCGCCTCCAACTCCAACTGGCGGGCCTCGAGCGGATCGGGTCGCGGACCGGTGGAGCGGGCGAGCAATCCCTCGTGGATCGTCTGGATGAAGTCGTGACGCTGCCGCCAGTCCTGCCGCACCGCGAGCAGTCGCCCGAGCTCCGTCGCGAAGAACGGATCCTCCAACTCCACCACAAGCAGGCGCGGATCGAACAGGCGCTGTGGCAGCGGGACCAGCACCCGCACGGCATCCCGTCCGGTGTCTGCGAAATCGAACGGCGCCAATGGCGCGCCGGCGGCGAGTGCGGCATTCAGGTCTTCGGTCGGAATCGGCACCGCCTCCACGTCGAAGTGAGCAGGAAAAAAGTGGCTTGTCGCGGCGCGATCGGGTGGCTGATCCGGCACGGTCGGGATCTGCATCGCCTCTGCGGTGGTCAGGAAATCGAGCGCGTTCTCCGGCAGCAAACCAACGGGCGGCACGAATTGAAACCGCGCCGCCTGCTCGGACGGAGGCAGCTCGCTCAGTCCTCCGAGTTGCTCGGCGAACTGATCAACGCGTGCGCGCCACAGCCCCGGCGTGCCCGCACCGTGCGGGAACAGCGCGGCGCCACTTTCCTCACTGGCCAGCAGCGCAGTGGGACGGGAGCGTGCGCGCGCGACGCCGCCCGAGCGGACCACCGAGGCGCGATCGAGGAAGAACCTCCGATTGCCCGCTGGATCGGTCTCCGAGCTGAGCAAGGCGAGCGGCACGCCAAAAAACTCCCACGGAAAGAGCGAACTCTCCGCCAATACTGTGTCCCAGCGGTCGCCTGCCGGGCGGGACTGAAGATAACGAAGATAGTGCCGCTCGGCTCCGTCGCGTTCGGCGGCGAAGACGAAGTTCGCGAGACGATTGCGCCAGCGCGGATCATCGCGATTGCCGAGCAGCGGATCGGTTTCCCACGTGGCGGGCAGTTCAAACCAGCGCAACGTGGTGGCGTCCACGCGGCGTTCGTCGGCGAAGGCGTCGCGCGAGAGATCGAGTTCGCACGGATCGTTGGGGTCGATTTTGTGGAAGGCGCGCAGCTCCGAAGGCCGCGCGATGAGCACCGCGGCCCAAGGCACGCGTCCCCGCTCGAACTCATCCAGATCGAGATGCACCCCGCCGATCGTAAGTTCCCTGCTGCTCGTTGCGATGGTGCCCGGCAGTGGTGCTTCCAGCGGGCCCTCGCCGCCGGGGCGGAACCGCACGGAATGAATGGGGATATCGCCCAACGCGATCCGCAACGGCCGCGGAACCGTGGCGTCTTCGCCGAAAACCGTCAGGCCATAACCCGGCAGCACGTGGACGAAATACCCTGCCGTCGCGAGTTCCTCCTGCGGCAGCGCTGGCGCCTCCAGACCGATCTCGAAACCCCTGACGACTCCCGCGGTCGGGATGCGCCCCTGCCACGCCAGGCGTGCCGCGCGATGCTCCTGCTCGATCTCCAGCGCTTCGGCAGTCAGCGCGCGTCCGGCCCAGAAGTTCAACCGCTGCCGCCAATCGGGCAGCGTCTCCGGTTGCATCGCCGGCGAAGTCGCGGCGAGATGTTCACCCGCAAGCGGAGCAGGAATCCGGGTGACTTTCATGGTGTGCGAAACCTCGTGTTCAGCTCGGTCACCTTGGCGGTGAGCGTGTCGTTCGTCTTTGCGGCTTCCTTCAACTCGGCGGTGACTTCGGCCATTTTCTCCGGCGGCACGGTGCGGATGACCTTGTCCAACTCAATGAGCACGCCGCTCCCCGCAACGCGGTCGCTGTTGAGCGTCCGCCCGAGATTGCCGTCTGCGTTCTCCAGCGCCGCCAGCCCTTCGCCGAGCTGCGGATCGCTCGCGACGGCGAGCTTTTCGAGCACGACCTCGGGCCTGAGTCGGCTGCCCACTTCGCCGGTCACGTTTGCGAGCAACTCCCTGAGCAAGGCAGGCCGGTTGACGAGCCGCGTGGTAGAAAACCGGCGCAAGAGCGAGTTCGCCTCGGGTGATTCGATCGCCCGGATGCGCTCGAAACTTTCGCGCACTTGCGGATCGGCGCTCACCAGGTTCGAGAGCCGACGCACATCGCCTTCGCCTTCGTTCGTTGCGTTCACCGGCGTGCCGGCGACGTTTGCAGGAATCGGCAAATGCCGCCGCCGGACGAACCAGAGCAGCGGCCGTTGCAGCGCGTCGCGGAGGAGGTTGCGCCACGCGAGTTCTTCCGCCGGCACTTCTGTCGAGAGGGCGACCGGTGTTTTCCGAGCGAGCAGCAAGTCGCGCGGCAGGGCGAAAGCAGTGAGCTGCTGAAAGACCGGGTTGAGCCGCGGCAGTCGCGCGTCCCAATTCGGCAGCGCGCCTCGGCTTTGCGTAAACGCTGCACGCGACAGCGGCACGAGCACGATGACTCCCGTGCCGGCGCGCTCCTCGAGGCTGTCGGTAAGATCGATCGGCGGCAGAAGCAGCGATTCTTCGATCAACGCGGGCAGCTCGTCTTCTGGCACGAACGACAGCTCCACTTCGATTCCCGCAGGGAAGAACCGCTGCGTCAGCCGATCGGGATCGAGCGTGCCCGCGGGGAACTGTCCAACCGGTGGGAGTGCATCGAAGTAATCCGCGGCCGCGAACGGCTGGTCGTTATTCAAATCCAACGCATCCGCGAGATGCCGCTGAAATTGCAAAAGATGCGCCTCCCGCAACGCCCGCGCACCGAAGCCAAAGTCCATTCCCGCCGGCCGCTCGGCGCCGGTTTCGCGCCGCACCATGAATGGGTCCACCCATTCGATGAAGTTCCCGCGCAAGGCGACCAACGCGAGCGGCAGCACTCCGGAATCGAGCCCACGATCTTTGCCCTCTGCGAAAATCTCACGTGCCACGCGCGCGCGCCGCCTGTGCCAGCTCTCCTCCTGACCGGTGTCGGGATACGGGATCAGCGTGACCGCGACGCCCTCGACGATCGTACCGTCTTCCACCGCGCGCTGGCCGGTGAGCGACGTGGGATAGGCTCCGATGGGATTGGCGGTCCACTCGACGAGCCGCAACGCGAGCACGTACAGCCCCGTTCGATTCCGGCCCGGTTCATTGGGAATCATCTGCAGACCGAATGCCGCGTCCAGCCGCTGGATTTCAGGCACATTCGCCGGATCGATCAACAGCGCCTCCGGCAGCACGATCAGTTCGCCGCGATCGGTGATGCCTGAGCCCGGCTCGATGCGCAGCCGCTCCCCGCCAGCAGCGACGACTTCGGAAACCATCAGCCCATCGACGATTCCGCTGCCGCCGGCGCGGCCGAGGTCGGCTTGCCTCACGAGGAAATAGTTTTGCTCGGCCTGCAGATCTGCTGCGGCGAGAAATCGCCCGTCGAACCAGCGCGGCCGCCAGCGTCGTGAGTCGCCGACCAGGATCTGCTGCGCGAGGAGTCGTTCCCGTTCGTCCTCGTTGACCTTGAGGAGTTGATCGCGGTTTGAGCCGAGAGTGTTGAGGGCCATGGGAGATCTCCGGGGTTAAGCGCCGGCCATGCGCCGGATCGCGGCGGGCGGCAGGATGAAATTGCGGACACGGTTGTCGATGTTGGGATTCTCGCCGGGAGCGGTGTCGGCCCAGATCGCCGCAGTCCAATCCGGCACGGGCGCGCTCGCGGCGGTTGGACCCGGCGTGGCGGGAATGCGGACGCGCGCGAGGAGCACGGCCGTCGGATCAATCCCGGCCGGATTCTCGCGCCAGTCGCCGACGTGACCAGCCGGTGGAAGGTCGAGTGCATCCCAAGCGCCGAGACTCGCCTGTTGCGCAGACGCCAGGTCGGTCACTGCGGTCCATGGGTCCGCGGAGATCGGTGGCGTTGTTTCCGAACGCAGGACCAGCGACAGCTCATACGCGTCGCGGACGCGGGAAGGCTGCGAAGCGTCGAGCGCATCGAAGGGACCGCTCGCAAATGCCGGCGTGTACCCGCGATCACACGCGTGAAAGGCCAGGAACACGTCGGCCACGACCACTCCATCTCGAAACGCCGCCAGCAGATCGCCCGCATCCAGCACCGCGTTTTCTGGTGGCCGCTCCGCGATGAATTCGAACCAGCGTCGCAGCCGCAAACACGCTTCGCGCGGGACTTCGATCAGCCGCCCCGCGCGGTCGAGCGCGAGCCCCGGCTGCACTTCCAGATGCACCTCGTCCGGCGCGCCGTTCTGCCCTGGACGATGCCGCGCGATGACTCGCAAGCCAGCCAGCGTTCCGCTGCCATTCAGGAAGAGCAACGCCTGGGCGAGCTGGCGTCGGTGGTAAGTCTGCTCGTCGCGGAAGTCGTCTGCCCCGAGCAATTCTCCCGTGGCGTAATGCAGCCGCTCGGAGGCTGTTTTTTTTAACAGAGGATCGGGAATGCGAGTCATGGGAAGCAGGGCGGTTAGGTGGTGGTTACGACGTCCACGATGAGTTGCGCGGGCGCGCTGCGCCGGCCGCGTCGGTCTTCCACCACCAATTGGAAGACATACCGACCCGGCCTTCGGGGCGCGTCCACCGCCACGCGGCCTTCGGTCGTTTCCACCGGGCGATTGCGGTCGAATCTCACGGCGCCTCAATCAGCATCCAACTGAACTTCGCGACGGTCCCACCTTCCGTGTCCCGCGATCGTTCACCGCTGAGGGTGAAGCTTCTCCCGAACGGAACACGGGTCGGCCCCGTGATCACCGCGACCGGTTTTCCTTCATCGACCACGCTGAGCTTGAACTCGACGGGCTCGGAAAGATTGCCGCTGTCGTCGCTCACCTGGAGCCGGAAAACGTAGCTTCCCAACCGCATCGGTTTGGACGGATCCACGTCGAGGATCAGGGTCGCGTCCGGCGCGGCGCCATCGACGGGCTGGTTTACTTGGAGGTCTGCGAATTTGAGCTGTGGCATATCGTTGGTGGACAGGTTTGGTGCGCTTTCCCGGTGCCCAGTCGGGAAAGCCGAAGGTCAGGTGGGCGCGCGCTCGAGCGTCCAGCGGTAGCGCTCGATTTCGTTGCCGACCGCCGCGAACGACTCGGCTCCGTCGAGGGTAAAACTGTTTCCGGCGAACGCTTTCGCCGGACCTGCGATCCGCGCTTCCGGCATGATGATCGCCCCCATCCCGCTCAGCCGCGGATCAAGGCTCGGCCGGCGCCGGATGAAGTCGCCTTCGCCGATTCGGCTGCGGTTGAGTTGCACGATGTCGGGTGTCGGCCGGGGACCGAGATACGTGTCCACATCGACCAAACTGGCGAGGCCGACGAGCAGCGGGTAACTCGCGCGGACGACGCGGATCTCCAGATGCGCCGGAGCTTCGCGCTCCGCGACGCGTTCGATGAGCCGGAGGTCGTGCGCCGTGACTTGATCGTGAACGAAGACGGTGACGCGATGCGCGAGCCGCGCATAAAACTCCTGCACGTCGGCAAGCTCTTCGGCGCGCTTTGCCGGATCGGTGCTGAAGGCGTCGCGGAAGAGCGCGAGCAACTCCGCTTTTTCCATGTCGCCCAGGAAGAGCGTGTCGCCGACCCGCGAGTTGGCGCTCGCGATCAGGCCGGGCAGAAGTGGATCATCCGGGAGCGAGAGATTGGCGCCGAGGATCGTCGCGAAGGTGCGGCGCAAACGGAAATCTTCGATCACCAGCACCTCGCCGCCGGTCACGCCGCCTCCGCGCGGAAACTCGCATTCGCGTTCCTCCACGTGCTCGCGCACCAGCCGACCGCCCGTCGCGATTTCCAAAGCGAGCTGCAGACCCGCGAGCGTGCCGCGCGTCCGAAAGAGCCGCGACGCCGCGGCCAGCCACGCGCGACGTTGCGATGTCGCGAAGCCCGGCTCGGAGACGACGCCGACCCAGGAGCCGAGCCAATCAAGCGCCTCCTCCGGCGCCGACCAGGCGTCCATCAAGATCTGCGCCGCAGCGACGCGGTCTTCGAGCGGCGTGAGGACGCTCTCGAAGAGACCAAGGAAGCGGTCCAGAAAGTCTGCGCCGGTGCTCGGCGCCGAGGCGTCGGCATCGGCGCCGAAGAGTTCCTCGTGATAGACCTCTGCAAGGTATTCATCGCGGTAGGAAAAACGCGATGCATAGACCCGCCACGCAGCAATCTCCGGCGTGCGATGCCCGGCCCCGAGGAGCTGCACGCGGGAGTGCAGATACCGTCCCGCCAGCCGTCGCACCCGCCGACCGGGACGTTGCACCAGCGCGGTGAAGAGTCCGGACCGCCCCGGCTCGGATACGCCGCCAAGCAACCCGGGATGATGCGGAATTTCGGAGCGTTCGCGCAGCCAGACACCCTGCGCAGGAGCGCGCCAGTTGGCGACCGCTTCGCCCACGGCTGGCACTTCGCCGAAGAGGTGTGGATGCCATTCGCTCGTCGCGATCTCCGCGTCCGGATCGTCCGATGCCGCGAGCTCCACGATCGCGCCGCAGCCCGGAGGGAAGACCGCTTCCAAACAGAGCCGATGCCAGACCGTCTGGTCTTTGCCGCCGTCGATCAGGCGACCGCGTGCCGTCCCTTCCGCGGCAAACGCGGCGACCGAGAGCGGCACCAACGCGGCGTGCCGGGTTTCGCTGATCGGGTAGTGCGGCGGCAGCGTCACACCTTTTAGAAAGAGCGACTCCGCCAGATCGCGCACCGGCAGGAATCCGCCGCCGGGCCAAAGCTCCGGAGTCGTATCGCCGGGATCGTAGGGAATGGCTTCGCGGGCCGAGACGGTCTGACCGGCCACCGTGCGGGGCGAAGGGAGCACCACGATCCGCGTCTCGGAATACCACGCGACCGACGCGGGCTGCGCCGCTTCATCCAGCCGCCGCGCCGCAGCCCACGCTCCAGAACCGTCCCGCAAATGCAGCCAGGTCTCGCCCGAGTTGTCCCATGTGATCATCGCGAGCCGGCCGGCAGGGCTGCAGGCGATGGCCACCGGACGCTCGGCAGCGTCGCGCCATTGCGGCTGCTGCGGATCGAGCGCAAACCGCGGCTCGGCGGGATGCTCCGGTTCGGGTCGAAAAGTCGTCGGCGAAAACGTCGGCGGCAATCCGTCGCGGAGTGGCAACCCGCGTATTCGTCCAATCTGCCGCTGATCGGTGTCGAGCGCCCACGCTCCGCCAGCGGGATCGCACGCGATTCGATCCGGGCTGAAGCCGTCGAGATCGAGCGCGAAAAGCCGCGGCCGTTGCCAGCGCCCGCGCGTATCGAACATTCCGAGCGCCGTGCGTGTGATCGCGCCGCCGGGGCTGGATTGTAGCAGTCCGAGATAGAGCACATCATCAAAGCCCATCGCCAGGTCAGCCACCCGCGTGTCGAACGGCGCGACGAGGAGCGTCACCGGTTCCTGACTCGCGCTGGAGCCGCCGAACGCCTGCACGGAGCGCTCGGTCGGATTCCAGATCGCGGTCGTGCCGAACGCATCCATCGCACGGGACGGCGTGCCAATCACCGCCGCCGCCGCGCTCCGATTCGGCGCGCCGCGCAACGGGCGATCCGGGCGGCGATCGCGCAACCGCATCCGGCGGCACTCGGGGTCGAACTCGATCGTGGTGTCGCTCCCCGGCCAGTCGGCGCGTTCCGAGAACATCCAGAAGCGTTGATGGTTGGCGTCCATTTCAGCAAAGGTCCGGCACAACCGGCACCGCGACGGCGTCGCGATCCGCGGCAGGATTGATCGACCATTCGTTCAGCTCCGGCGCGCCCGTCGCGGCGTCGTCGGCGATCGCGGTGACGGCGAGGAGTTCCGGCAATTGCCACCGTTCGAGCCGCACGTTTTGCTCCCGGCCGTTGCGCGAATCGTCCACCGCCTCCCACGCGCCGGACGCACGGTTTTTGGTAAAAAGATTCAGCCCCGCAACTTCCGAGACGCCTTCGACGCGCGAGACTTCCACGTCGAGTTCGCGATTGCTCAACGGATGGCCGAGCGGCCAGCCACGGCGGTTGAAACCGCCACCCGGCAGCGGCCAGAGCACGCGCACGAGCGCTTCCTTTACCGCCTGCAACGTCGTCTCCGGCGCGGCGCTTTCGCCGACCGTGACCGCGACGCTCACCGCGATCGGAACGTATTCGCAGCCGATGACGTAAAGCTCGACGCCGAGCGGGCGACGCGGCTCGAGCCAGGCGTGAATTCTTTCGAGGAATGGCCGGTCCGCGCGTGGATTCGGCGCGGGGGCGAGCGGCCGCTCCGGCAGTGCCATGACGGTGACGACTCCGGGGATGTCGCTGTGCCGCTGTTGCGGCTTGAAGCGCGGCAACAACTCGACCCGGCCGACGGCTACGCCCGGCGTCTCGGTCGCGAGCGTCCGGTAGTCGTCAGCGGTGACCGCGCGTTCGCGGTGCCGCAGGCGTGCCGGGATGCGCTTCTCGGCTTCCGCGAGCGTCTCCGCTTCCGCGCCGCCGGTAAGAGCGAGCGGCTGCGCCACAACGAAATCCTTGCCGACGTCGAGCCCGGTGAGCGTGGTGGCGGCAATCGCCTTGATCGTGCCTGCGGGAAGGTTGCCCGCTTCGCCGCCACCGGCGCGCACCTTCGCGGCACGAATGCGCCGGCCGAGCGGCGGGACGCGTCCGCGAATGCCGTCGCCGAAACGCAGCGAGCCGTCGGACGAATCCAGCTCGTATGCGCGCGCGTCTCGTGAAGCGGCTGCGTCCCGTTCGAGCGTCGCCAGATCGTCCACGCGCTGCCACGTCTTCCAGCCGCTCTCTTCTTCGACCTCGAGCCGAAACGTCTCCGCTTCAATGCCGCCGAACGGGAGCTGGAATTCCTGATCCGCCGCGCCCGTGCTCTCGCCGAGGATGATGTTGGTTTGCGTGATGAGTTGCTCGATCTGCACGGCGTTCACATCGGCCCAGACGAGCCGCAGGTGCTCCACTTCGCGGACGTTCCTGACCGCGCCAGTTTGCGAACTGTGCAAAGTCTCCGCGCTCTGGTTCGTCACGAACTGTGTCTCCGGCGCGACCTCCCGCGGGGCCGGCGTGGGCCGCAGGCGAATCCAGGTGACCAGCCGCGCGGCGAGTGCTTCGTCGTCGAGCCGCGGCGGGTGGTCGCCGACGCCGGCGCTGTCATCGATTCGCACGTCGTTTTCCGGCGCGTGGATGATCGAAGGGCGCGGCAACGCGAGCCGCACCACGCCGGCCCGGGTCAGGCCGGCCGTGCTGTCCGCGACTTCATCGAGCGCGAGGTAAGCGGGCTCCCAGCGCGTCGTTTCGTCGAAGGTTTTGCCGGTCGGCTTGATGGGCATTTCCCAAACGTGCGGAACCCGCGCGCGTGCTGCCGCCGGGGCCAGCGCATCGGTGATATCCAGCGCAGGGACGAAGCCGATGTTCAGCAACGGCCGTCCGCCGGTGGCGCTTTGCCCCAGCGCTTCGCGGACTCGTTCATTCGTTGCAAGCTGCGTCGCTGGGGCGATCGCTTTCGGCGCGAAGAGCGCAATCCAAAGGCTGCGATCGGCCGTGTCCGCGACGATATCAAAGCCACCGTGCGCCGGCCGTCCTTCCGTAAAGAGCGGCGTGGTCACGTAACCCTTCACGCGGCCGTTCGTGTTTCCGGTGCTGCCGCGGTGCAGCTCGCCGAGCGCCATCAAGACGTCGTCGCCGACCTCGCCCAAGCGTGCGGGCCGCTTGTAAAAAGCCGCGCCGGTCACTGGCAGAACGGTGAATTCATCCCGCGCTTCGAACGGCACTGCTCCCGACACACTTGCCGGTGGACGGATCGCATGCGCGGCGAGCGGCTTGTTTTCTTTGAGCGAAACGGTGATCAGCCCGCGCGCTGGCCGCGCCGCCCGCAGCGGCTGCCCGAGCAAACGGAGGAACGCCAGCCGCTGCCGCTCCGGGATCAGATTCGCGCGATAAAGCAGCGCGTCGCCGAGCCACGCGAAGAGCTCGATCAGCGTCCGGCCCGGATCGCCCGCGCGATGATTCGTCCACTCCGGTGTGTGTGCGGGAATGCGGGCGACCAGTTCCGCGACGAGGTCCTCGTAGCGGCGATCATCCAGCGCTGGCGGGCGAATGGGCATGTCGGTCAGCCTTCCAGGTCGAGCGTGACGCCGAGCGAATGCGCCTCGCCGGTGCGGCGGAGACGATAGGCGATTTCGACCCTCAATCGTCCGGTGCGGCCGGCGATCGCATCGACTTCCACCCGGCTCAGGTCGATGCGCGCTTCCCAACGACCAATCGATTCGGTCACCCGGTCGTAGATCCGCCGGCGAGTCGTGACGGTGTCCGGCTCGCCGATGAAATCGACGAGTCCCGCGCCGTAGCCGGGCCGCATGAGCTGCTCGCCCGGGCGGGTGCTCAGGATGACCTGCAAATTCTGCTGCACGCTTTCGGGGAGACTGGGGAAATTGAGCCGGCCTTCCGCATCGGGAATGGGCAGCAGCGGCCAGCCGATCGGCAGCCGCGGAGGCGCGGGGTTGAGATTCATCGGCTACTGCTTCTTGGGAAAGGGCAGGCAGATCTTGATGTAGAAGAGCCACCAGAACGCGACGTGGAGCAGCACCAGGAAGATGAACATCACGATGAACGCGCAGAGCGTGATGATCGGAATGCTGAACGAGCAGATCCAGGCGATGCCGAGACCTTGCGGCTCCGCTTTGCCGTCGAGGAAGTTCCTGGGGCTTTGATTGAGCAACGCCGCCAGCCTTGGTGGGATCTTGAACGCGACGTTCGGCTTGATGTTTTTGACGCTCTCCCGGTCGAAGTCCGGCAGCGAAATGGTGTGCAACGGCGCGCCGCCGCTTTCCCACCAGGGGACGATGTGGAAGGTCCGGCTCGGCTGTGACCAGTGGAGCTCCGGGGGGCAGCCGTCGGCTCCGCGGACGCGGGCGAAAGCGTGCAGGCGATAGACCGCGCCAGGCTCCTCGAAGCGCTGTTGATTCGGCACGCCCTCATTCAGCCGGTCCGCCAGATTCTTTCCGGCCTGTGCCCGAATCCTCGCTGCCAGGGCGTCGGTCGGCAGCGGCCAATCGTCCGGCATGGGGATCGCCGCTTCACCATCCTCGCGGAGCACGAAGCGGCGGAGGAGCCGCTGCAAAAAATCGCCGAGCGGCTCCGGCCCGTCGGAATAGGCCACGTTCACTTCGTTCAGCAGCGGGAGGATCGCGTTGCCCGTTCCGGCGGCGAACGCGTGCCAGCCGAAATGCATCAGCCGCAGATTCTGCATGAGGCGGGTGAGCGGATGGTTCGGATCGGTCGCGACGAGATCATTGACCAACTGGAACGTGACCGGGTCCTTCCCGAGTTCTGGCCAGGCGCCGGGTCCGCGCAGGAAATTCGGCATGCTGGCCTGGAGCACATCGGCGTCGATCGCAACGGGCTGCGGCTTTTCCGATCGCTCCGAACTGGTCACCGGCACGAGCCCGTAAAGCAGCGTGCGCTCCGCTTCCGCGCAGACTTCCGGTGGCGCGACGAAGAGCGGCGCGACGCGCTCGGCCGGCGGCTCGAGCGCTTCGTAGAGCCGGGCCAGCTTGCCGTTGACGTGCGGATGGCCGGCGTTCAGGCGAGGTCGGCGGTGCTTCGCATCGGGGTCGAGCGTCGGCGCGTCCACATTCTCCCAGCCGATCACCTGATCGTCGCGCAAGAGCCATCCTTCGTTCCGGCCTTCCGCTTCGCGGCGAATGACAAACCCGGCGCTGGCGATGTCCCGCGGGTTGAGGCGGGGAAAACCGGGGCGATCGCAGACGGCCTCGAGCAGGACGAGATTGAAGGTGCGATGCACCGGTTGGAACAGTCGCAGGTGATTGCCGCGAAAATCTTCCGCGGATTTCGCCTCGCCGAGATCGGTCGGCGCGAGCTTGCGGCGCAGTCCGTCGAGCACGCCCGGGATGAACTCCTGATCGAGCCGCTTCACGAGCACCGGCGCGGCGAGCCGGTCGTTCCGCGACGCGTGATAACCGCGCAAGATGACCGGATGCGTCACCATATATTGCCCGCTCCCGGCGTGTAGGTCGTCGCCACGACGGTCGTCGCGATGAGCGTGTCGCACTGGACGACGCCGGAGAATTTCGACATCGCCGCGTCCACCTGAACCATGCCGGCGGATACCGCGACCTGCGGCGCATTGACGGTGACCTTCGCCGCCGCGGTGATGGTGATCCCGCTCGATTCCAGCGCGATCGAGTTGCCGTTGCTGTCTTCGATCGTGATCTGCCCAGGCCCGTCCTTGAGCGTCACGCGTTGCGCCCCGGGCGTCTCGACGATGAAGCGTTCCTGCCCGTCTTGATCTTCGAGCGTGAGCTTCACGCCATTTTTCGAACGGATCACTTTGCGCACGTTCCGACCGCCCGAAATCTGCTCGGGTGCCGTGGCGCTGCCGTTCCAGAGACCACCGACGACGACCGGGTAGCGCGAGTCACCGTTGATGAAGATGACCAGCACCTCGTCGCCGACATCCGGTATCAGAAAGGCTCCGCGATCATTCCCGGCGAACGCGCTCGCGACGCGGGCCCAGACCGGGGCGTCGTGGCTCTCCACTCCGTCGAAATTCAGCACGCGCACTTTCACCCGAGCGAGCCGTTGCGGATCATCGAGATCGATCACTTCCGCGAGGTAACCGCCGTGACCGAGACCCGGCGCAGGCATCTCAAAATAGTGACGGGCGAGCGGCATCATGGGTTCCCGAGAAACGCGCACTCGCCGGTGAAATCGGTCTCGTAGCCGAGCTGCAGATCATAGCGGTGGCGGCAGCGCGTGACGTAGTAGGTGTTGCTGAAGCGGGGGCCCAATCCGGTGAGTGCGACGTGCGTCCCGACCCGCACCGCCGGGTTGCCTTCAGCCGTGCCATCGACGGTGACGAAACGCCGCTGCCGCTCATCGAACGCGGCGTCGGCGATCGCACCGGCTTCGTCATCCGTGGCCGCGGCGAGATGCCCGATTTGGTGTGAGCGGCGCGCGAGCGCATCCGGCAGCAAATCCGCGCCGCTCCTTCCGCGGCCGGGCCCGCGATGCGCGCCGGTGCTGCGGCCGGTGACTCGTGCGCCGCGTTCGGCGTCCCAGCCGGTGACGGTGATTTCGTTCACCTGCTGCGAAAGATCGGCGAGCACCGTGGCGCGCCGGAGCTGGCTGTGCAGCGCGAGTTCGACGCTGCCGCGGCGCACCTCGTCGCGCGGCGAAACGTGCAGCTCGGTGCCGACCACTTGCACGTCGCCGTCGTAGCGCGCGAGCAGGCGGCGGAGAAAGGCGAGATCGCTTTCGTTCATCTGCACCTCGACCGGCAGCGTCGCATCGAAACCAGAGATGCGCGGCGTGAGCCCCAGATCGCTTGCGATCGTGCGCGCGATGTCGGCGAGTGAACTGTTCTCGAACGTGCGGGTGCCGCGTTTCATCCGGGCCTGCTGAAGGCGGTCTTCGGCGAGTGCGGTGAGCGTTGGCGAACCGGCGTCCGGGAAGTCGGCTTCGAGGCCGGTGATCACGCCGGAGAAGATTTCCGTCGGCGCGCTTTCGTCGCCCGCATAGACCGCGAGCCGGTCGCCGAGCTTGAACGAAGTCTCATCTTCAAACGCCAGACCCGCGCTGCCGTCGCTTTCGCTCGCGACATTGGTCAGGCGCAGCTCGAGCGCGCTGAGTCCATCCTCCTGCTCGACCATATCCATCGCCAGCAGCAGCCCGGTGACCCGTTCGCGTTCTGCGCCGTTGATGCGGATCGTCGGTTGCGCCGCGTAGAGCGCCAGCTCGCTGAGTGCTCCTTCGGCCATGGCTCAGTCGGCGAAAAGGCGGGCCGCACGCTGCGCCGCGCGGGTGAGCAACGCGCATTGCCGTCGCATCTCCATCTCGGGCTCGTCGTGTCCCGCCTCGGGAGTCGGAGCTGGCAAGGCCGGGGTTTGCGGTTCCACCTGAGCGTCGATTTGTTCGATGGAAACAGCCATGGATTAACGCGCGTCGAAGGTGAGTTTGCCCGTCGCCCCGACATCGGCGCGCAATCCGGCGGCGCCTTCGAAGCTCGCCTTGCCGCCGACTTTGAACGAGGCGCCCGCGTCTGTGGCGACGCGGGTGCTGGAAATTTTCGGCACGAGTCGCGAAGGATCGAGCCGCAGCCCCGCGGAACTTGTGACGGCCGGACGCAAGCCGCTGAACGCACCTTCTGTGGCTGAGAGACTCGCCAGGCTGGCGATCCCGGCGGAGCCGGAGGTGCCCACTCCGATGCCACCGCTCACGCCGATCCCCGCACCGACACCAATGCCGCCTCCCAGCGATAGTCCCGCGCCTGCGCTCGCAAACGCCACGGGCGGGTTGAGCTGGATCGATGCGCCGACCGTGAGCCCCGCGCCCGTACCAAAACGCAAACTCGCCTGGCCATTCGCCGCCGCCACGGCTCGCGCCGCACCGGGCGCTTTCGCGCTATTCGCAAGGCCCGCGGCACTGTCTGCCGGTGTATCGAAGAGATCGTCGTCCACACTGCCGGCGTCCTTTGGCGCGTTGTCCGCGGGCTTGTCGAAAACGGCATCCTGCCGCGACAGCGTGAGGTTGATCGATGACCGCAAAGGCACGCCGTTCGCGCTGAAGAAATCGATCGTCTCCTTGTAACTCTCCGCGATTCCCTTGAAGCGCAGCGTGCCCCAATCGAAGAGCACCAGCGGCGGCGGCGCCTCCTTCGGCGGCGCCAGGCCCGGCGGCGATTGCGGCGCGATGAACGCCTGCAGGTTCCGCCTGGTGAGCATCACCTCCTGACCGGTGTCGGTCGTGTCGAAGACCAGGTCCATCGTCAGCTTCGTGGTGGTCTTCGCGACGAATTGTTTGCGTTGCGCGTTGCCCGTGTCCTTCAACTCGTTGCTCACCGTGAGCTGCAACGACACCGGATTGAAATGGACTGGAAGCGGCTCTGGCACTTGATCGCCATCGCCAGTGACGATTCCGATCGTGGCGAGTGCGATGGCTTGGGAATGGGGCGTCGGGCTTTTCATCAGTCAGGAAAAGGAGAGTCCCTCGTGTGCCAGGTGCAGCTCTTCGATGCCGACATCCGTCGCGCGCGCGCTCAGATCGCCGCACTTGAATTTCAGCGGCAGCGCGCGGAACAGCCGGATC
>JAQGOK010000208.1 GCA_028293645.1 Chthoniobacter sp. | reverse complement strand
GCATGATCTCGCACTTCGAGCACCTCGTCCGCGCGGAAGGCTGCGCCTGGAATCTCGCCACCGCGCTACGCGGAGCCGGCGAACGCCTCGTGCCCATCCTCATGACCGCTCTCGTCACCGCGCTACTCGGTTTCCGGAGTCATGAGGCCACTCATCGGCCTGGCCGCCCGGGCCGCGTCGCGGATGAAGCTCTTTTCGCAGGTCGGCGCGGACCTGGCCGATGGCTTGCGAAGCGCGGACGAGCCGGCCGAACCCGTCATCGACTTCACGCTATTCGACACCCGGCCCACGGGCCGCTCGGCGTGCCCTTGCCGCCGCCGATGAGGTATGAGACCGGCGAGGAGTCGCGCAATGAGCCGACCCGCGATTTCGTTCCTCGGGCGACGGACTTCTCGACCCCGAAGCGCGACCGGAAAACCTGCGCAAGCTCATCCCCGCCGCGGTGCCGAGCGGCCTGTCGCTGCAAAGGTTTCAAAACGTCACGCCCACGCGTTAGCGGCCTGGCTGGGGTGGGCACACTCCTGGTGAAGGTGTAGGTGACGGTGCGATCAGTTTGGATGAGGGGTCCGAAGCGCGACGTGTGCTTTCGGCTTGCGAAGAAACCGGGGATAGTCGCCCATGACGCGGAGTGAAGCTCCTTCCAATGGCCATCTGCCTGCTCATGGAAAGCGTGCTCGCCGCCACGGCGGCCGACCTCCTCGAACGGCTCGACGAGGCGCTCACGGTCTCCGCCTTCGATGATAATCTGCGGGCGCGGCTCAGCGGGACGATCGACCTCGAAGGCTACTACTTTCCGCATACGCCACCGGGTTTGATCGACGCGGGGGGCCATACGCTCCTTAACCCGCGCCTCACGCTCTTCCTCGACGCGCAATTCGGCCCGAGCATTTACTTTTTCGCCCAAGCGCGCGCGGACCGCGGCTTCGACCCGAGCGATGGGGTCACGGAAGTGCGGCTCGACGAATATGCGATCCGTGTCACACCGTGGAAAGATGGGCGTTTCAACCTGCAAGTGGGCCAGTTCGCAACGGTTGGCGGCAACTGGATCGCGCGACATCTTTCGTGGGACAACCCGTTCATTAACGCGCCGGTTCCTTACGAAAACATCACCGCCAATGAGGACCTTGTGCCGCCCGTTTCGGCGCAGGATTTCGCCCACGGGATCGAGGGCGAGAAGTGGGAATACCTGCCGATCTTATGGGGGCCGAGCTACGCGAGCGGCATCTCGGTCGCGGGACGCGTCGGCAGATTTGACTACGCGGCGGAGCTGAAGAACGCGGCGCTCTCGTCGCGGCCGGAATCGTGGAGCGTGGCGGAGATCGGCTTCGAACACCCGACCTTCACCGGGCGCGCCGGCTTTCGCCCGAATCAGGCGTGGAACCTCGGCGTGACCGCCAGCCGTGGCGCGTATTTTCGTCCTGAAGCCGCTTCCGCGCTGCCGCACGGGCGCGATCTTGGCCACTACGAGCAGCTTACGCTCGGCAGCGACATCAGCTTTGCGTGGCATCACTGGCAGCTCTGGGCGGAGTTCTTCGCCTCGCGGTTCGAGGTGCCACACGTGGGCAATGCCGACACCTTGGCCTACTTCCTCGAGGCGAAATACAAATTCACCCCGCAGCTCTTCGGCGCGCTGCGCTGGAATCAGCAGCTCTTCGCGACGGTGCTCGACGGCGAAGGCGAACGCGGCAAGTGGGGCGAAGACCTGTGGCGCATCGACGCCGCGCTCGGCTACCGCTTCACCGAACACACGCAGCTCAAGCTCCAATACAGCCCGCAGCGGGGCACCGGCAGCGCGCCGGGGGTCGATCACAACGTCGCGGTGCAGCTCACCCTGCGATTTTAGCAAAGCTCCAATCGGTAACCGAAGGCAGGTTGCTCCACCGCGTCACCGCCCTCATTGCGATCAACGCGATGATGCCAACTTCGCGCGCGACGCCGAAATCCTCGACCTTGAAAATAGTGCTCGCGTGAATCACGTGCGAGCCGGAGCGCATCTGTCTGTAAGTCTTCGAGTCGTTTCGTGACTTTCCAGTTTCCCCACGGCCGCCGCGTGGCGTTGTTCCCGGAGAACAGCCGATCCGCGGCTACGTAGAGGCGCGTGCGCTACGGGTGGCGGAAGGCACTTCCGCGGGTTGACCGTGCGCAGTGCGTCGGCGCCAGATGTCCAGAATCGCGTCCGTCAGTGCGAGCACGACAGGGCCGAGGACGAGACCCGCGGCGCCGAAAACGGTCAGTCCGCCGACGATCGCGAAGAAGACGGGGACGGTGTGCAAGCGGAGCCTTTTCCCGACAAGCATCGGATAGAGCAGGTTGTCGATCATTCCCACGACGATTCCGCCCCAAGCCGTGAGGAGCGCGGCTTTTCCCAACTGGCCGCTGGCGGCGAGGAAGATCGCGGCGGGCACCCAAACGACGAACGCACCGAGCACCGGCACAACGGCGAGCAGCGCCATCACTGCGCCCCAAAGGATCGGCGCAGGCAAGCCGAGCCACCAAAACATGAGACCGCCGAGCGTTCCTTGTACGGCCGCGACCACGAGCGTGCCGTAAATGGTCGCGTGGATGGTGTCAGAGACCCGCTTGAAGACCTCGTCGCTTTCGCGCTCTGAAAGCGGCACGAGCGAACGGAGCGTTCCGAGCGCATCGCGGCGATCGCGGAAGAAGTAGAAGAGCACGAAAAGCGTGAGGAGCAGTTCGACGACCGCCCACGCGGAGCCAGTGAGCACTTGAGAAACGCGTTTGCCGACTTCTGCTGCAATGCCCTGTAACTGGCTGCCGACATTACCTTGCTGCTCGAGCGTGGCCACCGCGGCGCCGAGCCGTGGATTGCGCGCAATCTGTTCACGCCATTTTCCGCTTTCCACGCCTGCCTGTACCGCCTTCGCGCCGTTGACCGCCTCGCGGACCACGCTGTGCCCGACGAAAATCGCCGGCGTGACGATCACCAAAAAGATGGCAAAGACCGCGAGGCCTGCGGCGAGGCTGGGTTTCTCGATCCGGCGCGCGAACCAACCGTGCAGTGGATGGGCAATAACCGCGAGTGCCAGCGCCCAGGCAATGGCCCCGAGGAACGGCTGCACGAGCAGCCAGCAGAGGAAGAGCAGCAACGCCGTCGCGGCAACAAGCACGACGATCAGCGCGTGCTGACGGGTCCACCAGCTTTCGTTGTTCACCGGCTCGGCCGTGGTCGTGTGAGCCATAAGTGCAGGAGTAATCGGTAATGATCCGCGGAGCGCCGCAATGGATGGCGCCTGGTTCGCCAGTTGACCTGGTTGCGACCACTTCATCCACATTGTGCTCGCAGTCCCGGCGTGGGGACAACTGCCGTCTCGCGGGGGTAGTGTCCTAATTTGAATTGCTCCTCGAACCCGCTGGTGACAGCGTCAGAGCGATGAAAAGAGTGACCGTGTTCTGGAAAACGACGCCCGGCGTGAACACCGAAGACCTTCCTGCCTCAAGTCTTTTGCCGATTATGCTGTTGAGCACGTGGTAGTAGGAAACGGGTTTTTGACTTTAACGGAATCGTTGGGCAGGGCGTCAAACGGCACATTCACTCGATGAGATCCATAGCTGGACCGAGGAAGACGCGTGATGCGGAGCTGCTACTGAAATTCGATTTCGGTTTCGGGGATTCCGGTTCCAGTGCTTGATTGGTAGTAGGTGACGCCATCTCGCGCGCCTGCAATGCCGGTGATGGTCACTGGCATATCGTTGTCCCTGTTCTTCCAAGCTGCCTGTTTCGGAAAGGTGTCTTCTGAATATGGCGCTCCGTGAAAGGTATGGAAGTCGGATGCATCCTCACGGGTAGGTGGCACCTCCACTCGGTCGATCTTCTTCTTCCAGAGGGTGAGCGTGTCGAGACGAAAAGAAGACGTTCGTGATCGGTGCTCTCGCGGAAGGCAATAGCATCCGCAGCATCGAGCGGATGAGCGGCATTCACCGTGACACGATCATGCGCCTTGGTGTGCGGGTTGGCGAGGCGTGCGCCGGGATCATGGATGCAAAGATGAAGCAGCTCACCTGCAAGCGGCTGGAAGTTGATGAGATTTGGGGCTTCATCGGAAAGAAGCAGAAGCAGGCGAGCCGCGAAGATCGTCGGGCCGGGCGCGCGCGTTTGGCTGCAACGTCGATTACGGTCAGATCGTAAAGGAATACGCATCCCAGACCGATAAACAGCAGCGTAGATACAGCCCGCCCGAAGTGATTGCGGCTCACCGGTACCCAATCGCTGGTGCGCCGGTTCAGGATCTCATTTGCACCTCTTATATTGAGCGTTCAAATCTCACGGTGCGGACGCACTGCAAGCGGCTGGCGCGTCTCACCTTGGCGTTCAGCAAGAAGTTAGAAAACTTCAAGGCTGCCATCGCGCTCCATCTCGTTTACTACAATTTTGTGAAAACCCACGGCACCATCCGATGCACGCCAGCACAGGAAGCTGGAATTGAGAGCGCTGCGTGGAAAGTGAGTGATTCGGTAGATGCAGCGTAGCCAATATCTTCGGCGGCTCCAGGAGGCCATTCTGGCCGTTCACGAGGCGAACGCTACGCACGAGCGGAGTCAAGCCGTGACGGAAATCTTTCCCGACGAAACGGCGTGGAAGGGGAACGTGGAAGTATTCTCCATCACAGGGCACCCGAAAGCACGGCGCTGCTATGCCTGGGCGTACGACGATAAAGGGACTTTGCGGACCACCGCTGTTCTGGAGCTGCCCCCTGTGGACTCTCCAGAGTCCGCCGTGAGGGTGGCGATTGCGGCGAAGTCTCGCTGAGTATCCCGTGAATAGGCGGTGAATATCCGGTAAACAGCATTGCTTCGGGCAATGAGTTGCACGAACCTTCCAGCTGTGAACTTCCCGGCGAACGAGCGAAAGGTGACAGATGCGGCGGCTCGCCTAATCGAGAAATCCGGCGCGGACGTGGACTATCTCAGGATCGTAAAGCTGGCGTATCTGGCGGATCGAAGAGCAATCCTTGAGCGCGGTGTTCCTATCTTCGGAGGTCATTATTTCTCAATGCGGAAAGGGCCGACTATTGGCGAGGTAATGGATTTTGTAGGGCAGCGCACTGCTCCACGCTGGAAGGCGACAATCTCCGCGAGGAAGGGAAATGCTTTAAACCTCGTTGGAGAGACTTCGTTCGACACCCTCACAGAAGCCGAACTCAAAATCCTCGATGAGGTCGTGGAAGAGCACCGCACCCGGAGTACGGGTGAACTCGTGAAATGGTGTCACGATAACTGCGGCGAATATCGAGATGTTCTCTTTGGGAGGAAACCGATACAGGTAGAAGACATTCTGAAAGCAGAGGGGCAGCCTGAAACGCGTATCGCGAAGATTTCAAAACGCGCTAAAGAACTGGCAGAATTGGACGCACTTTTGGCTTAAGGGAAGAAGGTGGTTCGTCCGGGGTTGGCATTTTGGAAGAACGATCATCCTTGGATTATCCTAACTGATCCCTTGCCACCGTCGGGCAAGGTGGTGTGCGTAAATCTCACTTCCTTCGATGCGGAATGTAAGGATGATGTGTGTATTCTTTACCCATCGGATTACGCTTGGATCAAACGCCCGACTGCGGTCGCGTTTTCCTACGCTCGCCTCTTTGATATCGGAAAGCTGGAAGAGAACTTAACTAAGAAGATTCTGCGGCTGGCAAATCCGCCCGATATCCCGCCGATTACGTTCGCGAAGATTCGCCAGATCGCCAAGACGGCTCTCGATCGAGATACTGCGCGATTTCTCTAGGCTTCAAATTAGGACACTACCCTCGCGGGCAAGCTGCGAGGCTTCCTCCGTCTCTGGCGGGGCCGGACTTTCGCGCAGCGGCGATCGGGGGAAGGGTCCCGAATTACTGTCCCCCGGTGGGCACGGTGATCTCGAGCACTTCGAAGAGGCGCGGCACGTTCAGAGGCTTGGTGAGATACGCTCGTGCCCCAGCGGCGAGTAGTCGCTCCCTCTGGCGGGGTGTGGCGTCGGCGCTGATGATCACCACTGGGATTTCACTCGTTGCGGGGTTCGTCCGTAGCCAGCGGAGGACTTCTTCCCCGCTCACATCGGGGAGATGTAAATCCAGCAGGATCAAATCGGGTTGGTGCTTGCAGGCGAGTTCGTAGCCGAGTCCGCCTTGCATCGCAGCGGTAAGTTCGAACTTCGCGTGACGCCCGAGGACTTTCTCGATGAGCTTCAGGTTCGAGATATTGTCTTCGATATAAAGTAACCTGCGCTTCGGGCCATCAGGGTGATCGGAGACAAACACGGGAGCGTCGAGGTCCGCTTCCTGAGGGGCAATCGTGGAGCATGGCATCTCGACCCAAAAGGTGCTGCCCGTGCCGAGAATGCTGTTCACCCCGATCGTTCCGCCCATCGCTTCCACGAGACGCTTTGCGAGAGCCAGGCCGACGCCGGAACCTTCAATACCCGTTTGATCTGCACCGAGCCGCTCGAACGGGGTGAAGAGCTTTTCAAGCTGTTGGGGAGCGATGCCAACCCCAGTGTCCCGGACTTCGATCCGCACCTTCTCGTCCTCCGTCTCCCGGAAGCTTACCGCCACGCGGCCGCCAACCCGGTTGTATTTGATGGCGTTGGCGAAAAGATTAAGCAGCACCTGGTTCAGGCGGTGTTGGTCTGCGAAAACCGCAGCGCCACCCGCGTGGAAAGGATGCGCCTCGAAGCGGATGCCCCGCTGCTCAGCAAGGGGCCGGACCAAGGCAATGGCATGTTCGATGACTTCCGCGGTGTTGACGGGCTCGATCGAGAACGTGAGCTTGCCCGCTTCGATTTGGGCAATGTCCAGGACCTCATTGATCAGGGTGAGGAGATGATTTCCGCCACGGAGAATCTGCTGGATGCTATCCTGTTGTTCTTCGGTCAGGTCCTCCATCTCCAGGAGCTGAGCAAAGCCGAGTATCGCGTTCATCGGCGTGCGCAACTCGTGACTCATCCGCGATAAAAATTCGCTTTTGGCGAGGTTGGCGCGGTTCGCTGTTTCGCGGGCCGACACCAGTGCTTCTTCCGCCCGCTTTTCCTCGGTGACATCCCGCGCGATGGACGAAATCGCGACGAGGTTGCCACCCTCGTCACAGATCGGCGACATCGTGATGGAAACGTCGATTGCCTCACCGTCCTTGTGCTGCCGAATGGAGCGGAAGTGTGCAATGCGCTCGCCAGCGCCGATGCGAACAGCCCTCTCCACCGGCTCCAGATATCCTTGTTTCGGGGTCCAGCACTCAATCGATTTGCCGACCATCTCCATAGCCGAGTATCCGTAGGTTTGCTCGGCTCCATGATTCCAGCTCAGTATGGTGCCGTCGGGCGCGTGACTCACGATCGCATCCCCGGAGGACTCTACGATGGCCGCCAGGCGGGCCGCTTTGGCCTCGGCGGACCGTCGCAGAAGATCGTTTTGATCAAAGGAGCGGGCGGTGCGCCAGATGACCGCGACGTATATCATCACGTTCGACATCGCGATCATTGCCGTCCCCGTCTCATGGCCGAAGAAGCCGACCTCTTCACCCCGTAAACGCAACCAGCCGAGAATCACCGGCACCAGGATCGCAGGAAGCAGAAGCGCCCGCGCCATAACACCACCAGCCGTCGAACTGAGGAAGAACGCCGCGATCCCTTCGTCGCGACGAACGAAGAGAACGCCCACGGAAAGAACAAGAAATGCGACAGCAGTGTGCAATGCCATCGAGATGTAGCTGTGCACGCTATACAAGGAGTGCACTCGATAGGCGTAGCCGATGATGGCAAACAGAGAGAGGACCGCGATGGTGACTGCCGCTCCGCGTGCCGCTGAGCGCACTCGGGCTGAAGAGTGTTGGCAAAACAGCAGCGCACCGCTGGCCAGCAAAAAGCTGAATGCCGTATTTGGCGCCATCCTGTTGGGGATTGAACCGCCCCCGCCCGCCAATGCCTGATCGAACAGAATCTGATCGGCCCCAAAACTCCATCCGGTGAGTATGCCGATTAGCTTGTCACCTCCCACCACCGCCGGTAGCCCGGCCCAGATGAGCCCGGCGCGGGTGGCGCGAGAGGAGATGCAAAACCAGAGCGCCAGACCGGCAGCGATGAACCCGCACGCGGTCGCCGGGTTCATCGCAACGAAACCAGGAGCAATCCGTTTCAATGGCTCGATAGCGGCCATCCACCCAACAAGCACGATCGCTCCGGCAGCGATGACCGCGAGGGCAGCCCCTCGCGCTAAGTGACCCGCGTTCAGAATCATAGCCGGCTGAAAGCATTTTATGCTCCCAGCGGGAGCTTTTCCCACGAACCTCTTCCGCGAGTGACAGGTTCCCCGCGGCTCGCGCCTGGGAGGAACGCGGGAGCGTTGGCAACCGTCCCGGCCGTATGCGGAACGTTCGTGTTCTGCAGAAAGATCATGTCGCGCGAGGTGGACTCATGCTGGTTGGTTTGCCTTGCGTATGACTCCGTTCACCCCGCCCCTCGACTATTGCCGCATCAAAACAGTGACCAGCTTTGCTCAACTGGTCAGCACGCCCCTCGTTGACGGAGTCAACGCGCTCTGCTGGCCGCGGACCCTCCCGGGCGACTTTGCCGAAGTCGTAATGCATCTCGGGGCGGGCGAAGGGATCATCACCCTCAACGACTCCCAACTGCGGAACTTGCCGGTGAGCGCGGCGGGCCGAACCGCAATCGACCTTCTCCTCGAAGACCAGCGGTTGCTCCGGGAGCACGACCGGGATCCGGTGCTCAACTGCATCCACGACTACCCGCGCGACGAGGAGCCTGGACCGGTGCGCACGGACGTTTTCTCGTTTCACGCCGACAGCGCTCCGGTGGAAGCAGACACCTGGCTTTGCACCTACTTCGGCGCGGCGAGTGAGGGTTTGCGCAACGACGAGGCACTACGGCGCGTGGATATCCTTGAGACCCGCGCCGAACTCCTCGCCGCGTTCGGCGGAGCAGACGACGACGACTTCCGCGACTTTCTCAATGAGCATTGCTACGATCTTCACTATGCGCCGCTGCCACACGCGCGGCCGTTCTCCTTCGGCCTGGGCAACCTCTGGCGCATCGCCGTGGACTGGCCGGGCAGTCCCGTTCCGCCTTGTATTCACCGGGCTCCGGAAACGCTTCCGGGCGAGTCGCCGCGCTTGCTTTTGATCAGCTAGGGCGAGGCGGCGGCGGGGCCGAGCTCAAGTCCGGGTTGGGCCGCCTTGCGAGGTCACGCCGTGCTTTGCTCCGGGCAACTCTGCAGACATTCTTTTGCGGATGCTCCTTACCTTTTTCGCCAAAGCTCGAAGGTTCGTGATCGTCGCTGTGGGCGCGCTCGTTGCGGTCGCCTCACCCGCGGAAGAGCCGTGGCTGGAGAAGACGGATCTGTTCGCGGCCCGTGACGCTGGCTTTGCGCTCCCCCGCATCCCGGGCATCGTCGTGACCAAACGTGGTGTGGTGCTCGCTTATTGCGAAGCGCGGAAGAACTCGGGCGCGGATTGGGGCGAGATCGAGGTGCATCTCCGCCGGAGCATTGATGGCGGGAGAACTTGGGGACCCGCGCGGCAGATCGCGCATGTCGGACCGCGTCTGCCGCGCAACCCGGTCGCCCTCGCGAAGAGGGCGGGCGGCCCCGACGACCAAACGGTCAACAATCCAGTCGCGATTGCCGATGCGGACGGCACGGTCCACTTCCTTTACTGCGTGGAATACGCGCGCTGCTTTTACGTGCGCAGCGACGATGACGGGGCAACGTTCAGCGCACCCGTGGAGATCACCTCCGCCTTTGAGAAGTTCCGGCCAGAGTATGCGTGGCAGGTGCTCGCGACCGGACCGGGTCACGGCATTCAGCTGAAGAATGGGCGCCTGCTCGTA
>JAQGOK010000203.1 GCA_028293645.1 Chthoniobacter sp. | reverse complement strand
GTGAAGGTCTTGCCGGTGGACAGTGAGCACAACGCGATCTTCCAGTGCCTGGAGGGGCGAAACTCCGCGGAAGTAAGGCGCCTGATTCTCACCGCAAGTGGCGGCCCCTTTCGGACCTGGCCTGCCGGGAAGCTGGCGGATGTCACGCCAGCGCAGGCTTTAAAGCATCCCACCTGGACGATGGGTGCGAAGATCACGATCGATTCGGCGACGCTCTTCAACAAAGGGCTCGAGATGATCGAGGCGCGCTGGCTTTTCGATGTGGAGATGGCGCGGGTGGAAGTGATCGTGCACCCGCAGTCGATCGTGCATTCGATGGTGGAATTCATCGACAGCTCGGTGCTCGCGCAGCTTTCGACCACGGACATGTGTTTCCCGATCCAATATGCCGTGACCTGGCCGGAACGGGTGCCGAACACATTGCCACCGCTCGATTTCGCTCAGCTCGCCACGCTCACGTTTGAAGCGCCTCGGACGCAGGATTTCCCCGCCCTCGATCTGGCGCGCGAAGCGGGGACGGTCGGCGGGACGCTCCCGGCCGTTCTGAACGCGGCGAATGAAATCGCGGTCTCACGCTTCCTTGAAGGTCGCTGCACTTTTCCCGGAATCTGGAAAACGGTCGCGCAGGTGATGAACGAACATCGCCCGGTTGCCGGCGCCGACCTCGCTGCTATTCTCGAAGCCGACCAATGGGCGCGCACGCGCGCTGCTGAACTCCTCGCGTAACCCGCGCCACCACCCACTCCATGCTGCTGCTCAAAATCGCCAAGATCACCCTCATCATCATCGAGGTCGTCCTGATCTTTAATCTGATGATCATCGTGCATGAACTCGGGCACTTCCTCGCGGCGCGTTGGCGCGGGCTGGTGATCGAGAAGTTCGGCATCTGGTTCGGCAAACCGATTTGGAAGAAGAAGATCAACGGCGTGGAATACAGCCTCGGTTCAATTCCGGCGGGCGGTTTCGTGGCGCTGCCGCAGCTCGCGCCGATGGAGGTGATGGAAGGTAAAGTCGAGACGCCGCGGGAACAGCTCCCTCCGATCTCCGCGCTCGACAAGATCATCGTCGCGTTTGCTGGTCCGCTTTTCAGCTTTGGCCTGGCGTTCCTCTTTGCGCTGATCGTCTGGCAGACTGGCCGACCGATGGGCGAAGCGGAAAGCACCTCGGTGGTCGGCTTTGTGAAGCCGGGCTCTCCGGCGGCCATCGCTGGGATTCAGCCTGGAGACAAAATCCTCGCGATCGACGGGCACAAGGTGAACCGCTTCGGCGGCATGGGCGAGGATAGCATCACGTGGCGGGTCGCGCGGAGCGAAGATGAGACGCTGGCCATTGATCTGGAACGTGACGGAAAGGCCATGTCGGTTTACCCGAAACCCTTCGTCCCGAAGAAAAGCGGTTGGTGGCAGCGCAAAGGACTCCGTCAGATCGGGATTGGACCTCACATTTCTGCGCTGGTCGCGGAGGTGCAACCGAACAGCCCCGCGGGTCGTGCAGGCTTGCAGGCCGACGACACCATTGTGGCCGTGAATGGACAGAAGCTTTTCGGCGCCGAGGATATTTACGAATACGCAGCGAACAATCCGGGAACGGCTCTGACGCTGACCGTAAAGCGTGGCGAACAGGAGCTCACGCTCCCGTTTGATCCGACGGGCGTCCGGGTTGCCGGTCTGGCCAAAGACAGCCCCGCCAAAGCAGCCGGTCTTCAAGTCGGAGACGTGATTCTGAGCATCGACGGACAGGCCGCCACGGTCGGCGAAGGGTTTATTCGATACGTCGCGACGAAGACGGGCGTGCCAATCGTTCTGTCCGTTCTCCGCTCGGGTGAGACGCAGCCGCGCGAGGTGAAAGTCACGCCTCAAGTGCCGGCAGTGACGCCGGAGGAGGAGAAAGGGAAGGGCAAAATCGGTCTGATCCTCGAAGACGACGATGGCCTCCGCTTTCACCCGATGGGCAAATACCGCGTCGTGCATCCCGGCCCTATCGAACAGATCCGGCTCGGCGTGATGAGCATCGTCAACACCGTGGACGCGGTCCTTTCGGAGAAATCGCACATCAGCGTGCAGCACATGGGCGGCCCGGTGATGGTGATGAACGCGTATTACAACATCCTGTCGGGGCCGGAAGGAATCCGCATGGCGCTTTGGTTTAGCGTGGTGCTGAACGTGAACCTCGCGTTGCTCAATCTGTTGCCGATTCCAGTGCTCGATGGCGGGCACATCACCCTCGCTTTGATCGAGGCGATCCGGCGGAAACCAGTCAACGTGCGCATTCTGGAATTCGTCCAGACCGGGTGCGCGCTGGTGATCATCAGCTTCATGATCTTCATCGCGTTCTTCGACGTGCAGGATCTTCCGTTTTTCGGAGGTCGATCTTCGGGAATGAAGTTTAACAACGCGCCAACTTCCGAAGTCGCGAAGTAAGCCCCGGCGTTGCACTCCCGGAGGCGCGCGCCTATTAGACCCTCCATGAATCCTGCTGAGATCCGGGAGCTTTACTCCGCCCAGCCGTTTCAACCTTTTGAGGTTGTTCTGACCAATCGCACCACTGTGAAGGTGGCGCATCCCGAGTTCATGATGTTCTCGCCGGATTACCGCACCCTCCATGTCGCCGACGTTCAGAGCCGGGCGACCAGGCGCATCGACATCAAGCTGATCACCGCACTCAACGAGTTGCCGCCGCCGGCGAAACGCTCCACCGGAAAGAAGTGAGCGGCTCGTCCTATTGCGCTTCGGCTTACCGGTACGAAAGGCGCCGAACACGGGAGGTGCGCGTCGGCCCTGTCGGGATCGGCGGCAGCAATCCGATTCGGGTGCAGTCGATGATCACCTGCGACACCATGGACACTGCTGCATCCATTCAGCAGACGCTCGATCTCGCGGCGGTTGGGTGTTAGATCGTGCGGATCACCGCGCCGACTGTGAAGGATGCGGCGAACTTGCAGCACATCGTCACCGGCTTGCGCGCGCAGGGCTGCATGGTGCCGATCGTTGCGGACATTCATTTCAAACCCGACGCGGCGCTCGAAGCGGCGAGATGGGTGGAGAAAGTGCGGATCAATCCGGGCAACTACGCGGACTCCAAGAAGTTCAAGATCCTCGAATACACGGACGAGCAATACGCGGCTGAATTGGAGCGAATTCGCGAGCGGTTCACGCCGCTGGTCGAACTTTGCAAAGTGCGGCACGTCGCGCTTCGCATCGGCACGAACCACGGCTCGCTCAGCGACCGCATTATGAACCGTTACGGCGACACACCGTTGGGCATGGTGGAGAGCGCCCTCGAATTTGCGCGCATCGCGCGTGCGCTCCGCTTTCACGATTTCATTTTCTCGATGAAATCGAGCAACCCGAAGGTGATGATCGAGGCCTATCGCCTCCTGGTCGCCCGCCTGGCGAATGAGGGGCCCGATTGGAATTACCCAATCCATCTCGGCGTTACGGAAGCGGGGGACGGCGAAGATGGACGAATCAAGTCGGCCATCGGGATTGGCAGTCTGCTGAACGATGGGATCGGCGACACCGTCCGCGTTTCACTCACCGAGGACAGCGTGCATGAAATACCCGTCGCGCGGGCTCTCGTGGCCGAATTCAACGCGCGCCTTCCCGCAAAACTGGAAGCCATCGACGACTGCGAGTTGTTTTCCGAACGTCCGCCCTTGGATCACACACGCGCCCCGGCGACCTGCATGGAATCGGCGCTTATTCCGGAGGAACTTGACGGATTCGCGGGCGCGTCTGCCGTGCCCGTGCGGGCGCTTCCATTCGACCCGTTCTCCTACCGGCGCCGCACCAGCGAAAGAATCGAGATCAACGGCGTGCTCGTCGGGGGTGAAGAGACCATCCGGGTCTTCACGTCCCAGTCAAAATGGGACGCGCTCGCGCACAAGCTCGACCGGCTCGGCGATTACCGCCCCGAAGCCGTCGCGGAACCTGCTGATGCGATCGCCGTTGATCCCCGGGACGAGGCGCTGTTGGAGGGCCTCAACGGCCTCGAACTTCCCGCGCTGGTAACCGTAGCGGATGGCCTCGATCTGCCGGTGATCGCCGCATTTCGACTGCTCGCCGCCGGCCTGGATGAGCGACATCCGATCCTCCTCAAGGATTCCCTTCAACCCGTCGCACCCGGAGCCGCGACTGGCGACGCGGAGTTCCTGAACACGCTCCTCACTGCCGCCACAAACATCGGCGCGTTGCTCTGTGACGGAATCGGCGACGCCGTGCTGGTTCAGGGTGAAGAAGCTCCGGGCCAGTCGCTGCGCCTCGCTTACAATATCCTGCAAGCCGCCGGCGCACGGATCTTCAAGACCGACTATGTCGCGTGTCCGAGTTGCGGCCGAACGCTCTTTAATCTCCAGACGACGACCGCGCGGATCAAAGCAGCCACCTCGCATTTGAAGGGCGTGAAGATCGCGATCATGGGCTGCATCGTGAACGGTCCCGGCGAAATGGCGGACGCCGACTTCGGTTACGTCGGCGGCGCGCCGGGCAAGGTGAACCTCTACGTGGGTAAGCAGCCAGTGAAGTTCAACATCCCCGAAGGCGAAGCCGTGGATCGCCTGGAGGACTTGATCCGCGAGCACGGCAAGTGGATCGATCCCGCGCCTGCGGAACCGGTCGCCGGATAAGCGCTCAGGCCGCATCCGACGTTCCGGCGCGACGTCAGTTCACGTAAGCCGCTTCGTTCGAGAGGAGCAGCGCCTGCGCGTAGGTTTCCCACGGCGTCAGCGGTTTGCGTTCGACGATCTCGCCGAGGTTCTTGATCGGTTCGACAGCCGCGCGCCGAGGGTTCATCGGCCGATTTGCGAGCTTCATCCTCTGGCGTCGATTCATCCGGTCTGGCGGTTCGACCGTGGCGGCGGCGATGTTTGTCGGTGCTGGTCCGGTCCGCGCTTCCTGCCCAACGAATTGGTAGGCAATCTGGATCTCTTCAGGTTTCGGGGGGCGTTGGAAGATGATGCGATAGATCGCGATGATGCGGCCCAAATCGTCGCCCGCGTTCGTCACCTCCGGGCGCGCGACGATCTTGCGCGCAACATCCACGGACATGGGGCTGTTCATCAAGAAGAGCGCCTGTTGCGGAACGATGGTCGTGGTCCGTTTCGAGTTCGGCATGTCCGGATCGCTGAAATCGAAATTCGCCATGAGTTCCGGCAGATTGCCGCGGTCGATGTAGCCATAGACCGACCGGCGATAGCTGTATGGCTCGTCCGTGAGATTGATCGGTTTCCCGCCGACGGTTTGGTCGAGCTTGCCGCTGAAGACCAGCAACGAATCGCGCGTCGCCTCAAAGTCGAGCCGCCGGATATTCGCGCGCCAGAGCAGCCGGTTTTCCGGATCAATCTGCTCAAACCTGGGCACGGTGTAACTGCCCTCGTGATACACGTGGGAAAGCATGATCAGCTTGTGCAGGCGCTTCAGCGACCAGCCCGCGTCCATCACATAGCTCGCCAGATAATCGAGCAGCTCCGGATGCGACGGCGCTTCACTCTGCGTGCCGAGATCTTCCGGCGTGCGAACGAAACCTTCGCCGAAGTGGTGCATCCAGACGCGATTCACCAGCACGCGTGCGGTCAACGGGTTCGTCTTGCTGGCGATGCTTTGCGCCAGCTCCAGACGGCCGGAGCCGTCCTTGAAGGCAACGGGTTGCTGCTGCGGCGAAAGGATTTCGAGGAACCTGCGCGGGACCACTTCGCCGCGTGTTTCCGCCTGACCGCGGATGAACACCGCCGAATCGCGCGGCCGCATCGCATCCGCAACAAGCATTGCGCGCGCGGGCGCGGCGGGATCGGTTAACTCGAGCTCGTTGATGCGGGCGAAGATGAAGCCGGAGCGATTGCCCAGCTGATTGGGCAGACGGCTGGCGAAATCGCGCAGACCCTGGGTGTTTGCTTGAGACGCAGGCAAAACCTCGAATGGAACCTGAAAGATTTGCAGAAGCTCTGTCGGCAAGCCGGCGATGGGTTCCACCAGGGCTTCGGCGCTCGCTTTATGGAAAGCGACGAGCTGCGGCTGAAGGTTCGCGAACAATCCTTTGTAGATGGCGGCGACTTCCTCGATGGACTTCGGCTGCGCATCTTTGAACGCGGCGACCACCAGCGGGTTCAACTTCCACCTCCCCAATTTGCCCTTGGCAATGTCTGCGAGAACTCCCGGGGCGCCTTCCTCGAATTTGCCGGCTTCCAGTTCTGCGAACCATTTGAACGGCGCGAAGATCGGGTCTTCACGCCGGGTCTGACGGAGGAACAATTGGCTGATTTCGCGGTCGAGCTTCGCGGAGTTCATGATGCGGTTGCGCGCCTGGATCTCCTCCGCCGAACCGTTCCTGCGACCGCCAAACCGGCTCGCCAGCAGGTAGCTGTCGATCTTCTCAAACAACTCCGTCTGCACGTTGCTGACGAAGCGATAGTATTGCCTCCGATTCTCGTCCTCGAGCGCCGCGAACTTCTGCTGATACGCTATCAAATTGCCCGGCCCGGCTGCGCTGATCACCGGCTTTTCCGCCGGTTCGATCGTGGACGCGAAGATGCCGTGCAACGCGTAATAATCCTTCGTCGGGATTGGATCGAACATGTGGTCATGGCAGCGCGCGCAGGTGACGGTCATGCCGAGGAAGCCTTTGGAAACGACATCGATCCGGTCGTTGATCACGTCGTTCACATTGCGGAAGCGTTCGCCGACCGTGAGAAAACCGAGCGCGGCAAGATTCTGCGGCGGGTTGTTCGGCAGCTTGTCCGCCGCGAGTTGCTGCACCACGAACTGGTCGTAAGGAAGATCGGCATTGATCGCGTTCACCACCCAGTCGCGATACGTCCACGCGTACGGGAAACGATAGTCGCCCCCGCGCAGATTGTTCCGCTCGCCGCCCTTCGTGTCTGCGTAACGCGCGGTATCGAGCCAGAAGCGGCCCCAGCGTTCGCCGTAGTGAGGCGATGCGAGCAGCCGATCGACCACCTTGGCGAATGCTTGTGGGGTGGTGTCGTTCACAAACGCTTCCACCTCTTGCGGCGTCGGCGGAAGGCCGATCAGGTCGTAAGTCGCGCGGCGAAGAAGCGTTTCCTTGCTCGCGTCAGGGGAGGGGGACATCCCTTTCTCATCCAGCTTCTGCAGGACGAACGCGTCCACAGGCGTTTTGATCCAACCCTGATTGTTCGTCTGCGGCACGGCCGGCTTCCGGACCGGTTGATAAGACCAATGATGCCGCGCTTGATCGTTCAGCCCAGTCAGCTTCGCGTCGGCGTTCTTCGGCTCCTTGCGCGGGTCGGCCGCACCCATCTTCACCCAATCGGCCAGGAGCGCGATCTCCTCCGGGCGCAGCTTTTCGCCTTTGGGCGGCATCTGCAGATCCGGATCGAGATAGCCGACGGCTTTTAACAGGAGGCTCTTTTCCGGAGCGCCGGGTTCGATCGCCGGCCCGCTTTCTCCGCCCTTCGCCCAGCCGTCGCGAGAATCCAACGTGAGCCCGCCTTTGGCCTTTCCCTTTTCAACCGAGTGACACTTGTAGCAATTCTCCGCGAAGATCGGCCGGATCTTGGCTTCAAAGAAATCCGTCTGCTCCTTGGTGAGCGCCGGGTTCGGCGCGATGGCTGCCCACCCGGAACCGGCGGTGGCGATGAAAAGGAAGGCGGGGAAAAGGCGCTGAATCATGGAGCCGGGGTCCTGTGTCTCCGGACTGCAACCATCGCAGCCCCGATTTGTCGCAGCCTTTTTCCTCCAGGCTGATTTGGCGCCGCCGCATCATCATCGTCTGCAGATTACCTGGCAGACTTGCCTTTGCCTGAGGCCGCCGGGCTCTTGCGGGTCGGAAGTTTCTTTCGTTTTGTCTGCGCCAGCTCGAGGAGTTGCTTCTCGCTCATCGAGCCGGCCATCGATTTGGCAGCGCCTTTCAACGCTGACTTGGGAGTTTCACCGCGCTTCGCGGAGAGCGCCGCTCCGGCGGCCATCTGCTGTTTCTTGGATTTTGCAGGCATATGCTGGATACGCTGCAAAGTGCATCCCCGACCGTCTCAACGGGCTCGGGACTCGACGCTCGGATTCTTCAAAGAGCCGGCATCCGACCGGCGCGCCGCCGGCATGGGCGATCCGTCTTCACAAACAGCGTCAGGAACAGGTGAAAGCGAGCAGGGCAGATGGAGACGATTGGGTCCGCGGACGAGATAATGGTCTTGATGGTGCAATCTCTGTTAGCTTGCACGATGCCGACCGAGTTCACGAACTCTGGAGGACCGGCCGGACCAGGGCGCGGGACCGTCGCGCAGCTTGTCGGCGCGTTCGAAAAAAGTAACCTCTGCGTTCCCCCCTTCTTATGAACCGCACTCTTTCCACGATCATCGTCCTCTGCACGGTCGCCCTTGCGGGCCTGGTTGCCTATCAATGGCAGCGAACTGGCGAGCTGCAGAAAGAGGTCGCCCGGCGCCAGGTGGAAGCTGTCACGGCGAGGGAGAAAGTCGCGGCAAGTGAGATGGAGACCCGCAAGCTCGCTGACCGCGCGGAGTCGTTCAAAGCGGCCGCGGACCAGCTCCAGGAGCGGAACAAAGCGTTGATTGCACAACTTCCGACGAAAGCTGTGGCAGCCCCTCCGAACGCGCCGCAGGCTGATGCAAAGGTGCCGGCGGCGGGCGAAGAGACTGCCGCGGATGGCGAGGGAGGTGGCGATTTCATGAAAGGAATCGCGAAGATGTACAGCGATCCGAAGATGAAGGAGATGCTCCGCAGCCAGCAGGCGATGGGTGTGAACCTGATCTACGGCGGTCTCGCCAAAGACCTGGCGTTGAACAAAGACGAAGCCCGCGAGGTGATGGACATCCTGCTCGACCGCCAAATGGAGGCGGCGGAAAGCAGCATGAAAATTTTTGAGAAGGGGCAGCCCGATCCGGAGAAGATGCAGGAGGCTGGCGAGCAATCCGCCGCCGCGCGCGAGGTCCGCAATCAGGAACTCCGCGAGACGCTTGGTCCCGGGCGATACAAGAAGTTCGAGGACTACGAGAAGACGATCGGTGAGCGGATGGCCCTGGAGCAGGTGGAAAAGCAGCTCGCCGCGGGCGGCACGCCCCTGGCGGCCGGGCAGTCCCAAAGCCTCCTCGAGATCATGAAACAGGAGCGTCTGCGGACTCCGCCGACGACCTTGAATTCGGCGAACCCAGATCAGACCGCGCAACTCGCCGCGTTGCGCTCCGATACGGCGCTCGACGAGTGGAACAAATCCCAAGAGGCATTCAATCGCCGCATCCTTGATCGCGCCCGTCCCTTGCTCAACGCTGACCAGCTTACCGCCTTTGAGGCCGCTCAAAAACAGCAGCTCTCGATGCAACAAATGGGAATGCGCATGGGTCAGCAGATGATGAAGAAAGGCAAGGAGTAGCCCGCCACCGCGCGGCAGGATCCGCCCACTTCGCGCGATCGCGAAATCGTCATTCGGAAACTCCGTCTCTCCTAGAATTGGAGCGCGATCGTGAAAGAAAAGAGCCGCGGTGCGCCGATGGTCACGAGGCCATTCGCAGTCCTGCCGACTTCGGTTTCGGTATCGAGAAGATTCTCGACGCGCGCCGAGCCGGTGAGGTGATCGTTGAATTCATAGCCGAGTGACAGATCAATGGTCGCAAAATGCGCGAGCGGCAGGCGGTTGAGGTCGTCTTCAAACTGACGCCCCACATAACGGATCTGCGCCGCCGTGTGCCACCGGCCCGGACTCCATTCCAAGGCAGCGACTGCGACGTGATCGGGCGCTTGAGCGAGGCGCTTGCCTTCGAGTTGCGGCGACTGCGCAGCACGCGCCACCGTGGGATGCGTGAAAAGGTATTGCGCCCGCACCCGTAGATCCGGCGTGGGTTTCCAGACGAGCTGCGTTTCAAACCCCACGACCTCCACTCGGTCGAGGTTCTGTCGCTGCCGCAGCACACCGCCTGCGGGAACGAACCCGCCCGGTGCAAACGTGCCGGGGCCTTCACCGATTGTCACGTTACCGACCGCGTCTTCGAGCTGATTATAGAATCCGGTCGCGGAGAAGCTGAAGCGCTCCACCGGGTCCCAATCGGCGCCAACTTCCGCGCCGAGCAGTCGTTCCGGTTCAAGCGCGGCATTGGCTTCGGTGATGTCGTTGGCGACCCGAAACGGGCGGTAGAGTTCGTTCAACGTCGGCACGCGGAATCCGGTGTACGCCGCGCTGCGAATGCGGAGGGAACGCGCAAGCTGAGCAGAAATGCCAAGCCGTCCATTCGGCGCGACGCCTTCCTGCCGGCTGAATTCTTCATCGCGCAGAGTCTCGCCCGTCGCGCGCTCCCGCTCGAAGCGCCGGCCGCCGGCCTGCTGCCAATAGTCAACGCGTCCCCCAGCCACGACTTTGACCGCCTCGCTGATGCGCCAGTTTTCCTCCAGAAACGCGCCAATGAAAAGCTGCCGTCCGCCGGCGTTACGGAAGCGGGTGAACGCATCATCGACTCGGAAAAAAAGCTCGTTCGTCTCGCCTTCGATCCAGCGGACGTCTGCGCCGCCAATCACCCGATGTGCTTCGCTGATCTGCTGGCTCCAGGCGGCACTGCTGCCAACGGCGTTGGCGGGCACGTCGAACTGATCCAGCGCGAGCGTCTCCTCGGTGCGGGTCTCGTTCACCGAACTGAAGGTGCTGCTGAAGCGCCGGCGTTGCGCATAGGCCTGCAGGCGCACGTTTGCGTCCAGTGTTGGAATGAAGCGATCGAACGTCGCGCTCACGTCCTGGCCGTCGGAAGAATTGTGCGTCAATCGCGTGCCGTTGTTGCGTTTCTCCTCGAAGGCGCTCGCGGTCAGTGACAGCTGCGTATTCTCGTCAACAGTCCAGCCGGCCCGGCTCTGCCAGGTCCACGACGCCGCATCGGCTGATGCATCGACCGGCCCGCGTTGGTCGGCCTGCAGCACCGGATAGCCACCCGTTTCGAAGCGGTTCAGATACGTGGAGAGGCTGAGCGGGCCTGCCTCGACATGGCTATCGAGTGCGGTTTCGTAAGTGTCGCGGTTCGCGACCGTGCCGACGAGATTCGCGGAGTTTCCCGCCCGTTTTTCGCTCACGAGGTGGATCGTGCCCGCTAGCGCCGCGTTGCCAAAAAGGCCCGCGCCACCCCCGGGGTTCACGAGCACTTCGCCGAGGCTCGACGGCGGCACGCGCGACCACGGGATCCAACCGGCAAACGGATCGTTGAGCGGAATGCCATCGAGCAACACGAGCGTGCGACCTGCGCCGTTCGGCCCCACGTTGCGCAAGCTCACGCCCTGCGCGGTCGGATTCGCCACGCGGCTGCTGCTCCGGCGAAACAGCGAAAACCCGGGCGCGGCATTTCGGAGGATATCGTCGAGCCGAAGCTGCGGAGCGCCGCGCAGTTCGACGCTGCCAATCCTGGTGATCGAGAATGGTTCGTCCGCGGTTCGTGACGGCAGGCGGTCCGCCGCGACGACCACCTCGGGAAGTTGCACCGGCTCTTCCGCTCGCAAACGTTCCAACGAGGACGCCACCAAGAGCACCAGCAGCCAGCAACCGAGGCAGTGGGAACTCAGCCGTTTTCGCAAGGTGCAACGAGTTGGCGTAGGCGCACCTCTATGGCTTACCGACGCTGTGCGATTACGACTCCGCATTCTGGGGGTGAACAGTCCGTTCTGAATAGCCCAGTAGCTTCTTGGCGGACAGATCGGACAGATCGGACCTTCAGGGTGAGTGCTTAAGTCCCGCAGGATTGCTTTCGAGCTCCGGCACTTCCACCCAGGCGCGTTTTTCCCAGCTCTGCAGACCGAGCTCCGCGAGCTGCACACCTTTGGCGCCTTCGAGCAGCGTCCAGGGGAACGGCTCGTTCGCGACGACGTGCCTGAGGAAAAGTTCCCATTGCGCTTTGAAGGCATTCTCCGAGGCCTGCCAATCCGGCACGCGATTCCAACCGTCGTGATAGCGGATGGGGGAATCGATGTCGGGATTCCAGGTGCACCGAGGCGTGGCGCTGCTGTGCTGCACCGTGCAATCGCGCAGACCAGCGATGGCGCTGCCTTTGGTTCCATCAACCTGCAAGGTAAGCAGATCGTCGCGACGCACGCGCACGCACCAGGAGCTGTTGAAGTTTGCGATCACCCCGTTCTCCAGTTCGAAGGTGGCGTAGGCGCTATCATCTGCGGTGCATCGGTACGGCTGACCCTTCTCATCCCACCGCTGGCCCACATGCGTGGCGCCGAGACACGACACGGCCTTCACCTTGCCGAAGAGATTATCGAGCACGTACCGCCAGTGACAGAGCATGTCCACGATGATGCCGCCGTCGTCTTCCTTCCGGTAATTCCAGGACGGCCGCTGCGGCTTCACCGTGTCTCCTTCAAAAACCCAATACCCGAATTCACCGCGCACGCTGAGCAACTCGCCGAAGAAACCTTGATCGATCAACGTCCGCAGCTTGAGGAGGCCAGGCAGCCAGAGTTTATCCTGCACCACGCCATGCTTGATGCCGGCGTCCCGGGCACGCGTGTAGAGGGCGTAAGCCTGAGCGGTGTTCGTGGCGGTCGGCTTTTCGCAATAGACGTGTTTGCCCGCTTCGATCGCCTCGATCACGCCCTCGTAGCGGCGTCCGGTGGTCTGCGCATCGAAGTAGATGACGTTCTCCGGATCGGCCAGCGCGCCGCCGAGATCGGTCGTCCAGCGCACGTGATGCCCTGCCGGCGCGAGTGTCGCGAGTTGCGCCAGCTTCGCTTCATTCCGACCGACGAGTGTCGGCACCGGCATGATTGTTTCCGCCTCACCGATGCGCACGCCCCCTTGCTCCATGATGGCCAGGATCGAGCGGAGGTAATGCTGGTTGGTTCCCATCCGGCCGGTGACGCCGTTGAGGATGATGCCGAGACTGTGCGTTTTCATGGTCGAGTGGGGAGAAAACTGGATCTGCAAATTTTCGCGGAATCTGCGCCGACTGCGCGAAGGGATGGCGGCTGATGAAACATCGCCGTCGGCGGTGATCCCGCGAGCCGGTGCGTTAGTCCTGCTCTTCGTCCACGCCCCAGAGATGCTCCTTTGTCCACCGCATCTCGTAGAGTTTGCAGAGCCCGATCGCAGGCGCCACGCCGCCGTAATAGCTGGCAGTCGTGGTGTATTGTTTGTCCTCGTCGTAGGTACCCACGGCGATCACCACGTGATCGAAATGCTCGCTGAGCAACTCGAAGGCTTTATCGATCATTTGCTGCTGCGCTTCGGTCATGAGCAGCAAAGTGAAAGTGAAAACCGGAACTGGAAAGCCGAAAGTCGCGGGGGCAATTGGCCCGCGCACGGAGCAATCAACCCGCCGGTTTCTCGGTGCACTGCGGGCGCGCGCCTCGCGGCAGAGGCGGCGCATCGATTCCTGCGCGAGGCAAAGTTCCGTCCAGTTCCTGTCGCCAGTGAGCCACATCGCCGGCCGGCCCGTAGCAGTAGATCATGCGCAGCGGAGTCTCGCCGATGTTCGTGAGCTGATGGAAAACGCCGGACGGGATGTAAACCATCTGTCCGCTCGTCACGGTTTGGCGTTCTTCGCCGAGGCACATCTCGCCAGTGCCTTCCACGATGAAATAAACCTCTTCCTGTTCCTGATTGTGCCACGGGACCTGGCCGCCATTGGCATCCAGCGTGACATTCCCCACGCTGAAGTTCCGCGCCTGAATCGGAGCGACTCCGCCCGCGAGATTCTGCGTCCGCCGCCGTGCCGGGTAGCGTCGGCCGGGAATTTGCGCGAGATCGGAAACGATCATGCTCACTGGGCTCCGAAGAACGTGAGATACGGTTTCTCTTCGTAGGTCCGCTGAACGTAAAGCGCGACTTCGCGGGCGTGGTAATCGCCCCACATGCTGGACTCGCCGCAAGGAATCCTTCGCCCGGTAGGGATGAAGTCCCAGCCGTTGGGTCGATGGTAAACACTGTGCAGGAGCAGACCCTGATGGTTCGTATCGGTGCTGAGATACGGATCGTCGAAGAGCGTCGCGAGCACGGTCAGTCCTGCCTGCCAGTAACGCTCCGCGTCTGAAAACTGCCCGCGTTTGGTGAGGTAATTGCCCAGCCGCAGCAAGCCTTGCGCGGCGATCGCAGCGGCTGAGCTATCAACTGGTTCGTGATCGTTGAAAGGCTCCGCAGGGCGCTCCAGGTAATTGCCCATCTTTGCCAACCCAGGCGCGCCGGTATCCCAATACGGGATTCCATCGACTGGCGTGCTTTCGATGTAGAAGTCGCAACTTGCACGGGCCGCGTTGAGCATGACCGCTTCGATTCCGTCGCGGCCGCCCACCTTCTCGAGTTCGCCGTCGGTCAGCGTGGCGATGAACTCGAGTTGCTCGGCGTAGCCGAGCATGACCCAGGCAAGGCCGCGCGTCCACGTGCTGAAAGATGCGTAGCCTTGCTGCGAACCCGGGCAGCGATATGAGCCGTCGTTCACGTTGAAAAGCGACTCATGCGCGACGCGGCCGCGCACATCGTAAGCGTCGCGATCGGTGCCATAATAGACCGTCCATTTCGCCGTCGTCCGTGCGTGTTCGACCAGCCGGCGTAGAAGCGAAATCTTCTCGTCCCGTTCGCCCATCAGCACATGCCCCAGCTTGTGGGAAAGTGCGAGCACGCGCAGCGAGCGGATGGTGTCAGCGAAGAGTGAATGGGGGCCGTTAAAGGAATAGATGAACCCTTCGCCATTCGCGATATGCGTCCAGCGATTCGCCTGGACCGCGCCGGAGCACTTCAGCGCCAGTTCGTAAAAGTCCCGTTCGCGCTCGAACGCGGGCAGCCGGTTTTCGCGCATCAACCGCCACAAGTTTCCGTAGGTCGAAACGTTATTGAAGCCGTGATCGTGCACGCCCATGTGCGTCACGTGATGCGCCATCCGCTGGAAGGTGCGGTCGCGTCCGAGCTTCAGAAACGTCTCATCCCAGAACGCATCGAACTGCAATAGCGCGGAGCCATAGACAAAGCCTTGCGTCCATTCCGTCCAGCCCCGCGAGGTGTATTTGCCCTGGATCGTGAACACCGGCGGTGCCGCGCCCGGCACTTCGTCGCGGTCAATCGCGAGGATCTTCGGCACCGAGAGTTCCCACAGGCGCTCGATCTTTTTCCGCAGATCGGCAGGGCGGAGTTCGAAGTTAATCTTGATCATGGAAAGGGAGCGAGACGGGCCGAAAGGCTAGTGCGGGAGATGCCCGAAAGGCAACGCACGCGCGTGAAGCCGCGATTCAGAGCGTGCGCAGATGGAAGCCGCCATCGACGTTGAACACCTGCCCCGTGGAGTAGGGGAACGCGCCCAGCGCCACAGCCGCGACGGCTCTCGCCACATCGGCTGGGGTTCCCCAGCGATTGATCGGCGTGAGCCCGTCCGCGAAGAGCGCGTCGTACTTCCCTTTCACCGGCCCGGTCATATCCGTCTCGATCACCCCCGGCTGCACTTCGAAGACCCCGATTCCAAACTCCGCGAGCCGCGCGGCATAGAGTTTCGTCATCATCGCTAGCCCGGCTTTGGCGATGCAATAGTCGCCGCGGTTTACCGATGCGGTGAACGCGGAGATGCTGGTCACGTTGATTACGGCGCGAGGGAGCGATGGGTGTGGCGGGGAATCGATGAGCAGCTTGGCGGCTTGCTGCGTGAGGAAGTAAGGACCTTTGAGATTGATCGCGATCAGGCGATCAAATGAGGCCTCGTCCGCATCGAGCAAATCAGCCCGCACACTCGGCGCCACGCCCGCATTATTGACCAGCAGATCGAGCCGGCCGAAGCGTTCGCGCACCGTGTCCAGAAGGCGCCCTCGATCTTCCCGCGAGGAAACGTCGGCCTGCACGATCTCGACGCGAATGTTTTCCGCCGCAGCTTCCAGGCAGAGCTGCTGGCACTCCTGCGCGGCGGCTTCGTTGCCCGCGTAATTGATCAGCAGATCGTGCTGAGCGTGCCGCGCGAGCTCGAGCGCGATTCCGCGGCCGATGCCCCGCGAGGAGCCGGTGATAAGTGCGACCGCATGCATGCGGGGAGGCATAGCGGAGCGACGTGCCGACCGCGAGTGTCGCGACGTCGGCAAATTCTTTCGCGCAGGAAGGCTCGACGCCGCCGCACACCCTTTTGGAAACTGCGCCATGCAAGTGCCCCTCCTCGATCTCAAGCTGCAATACGCTCCGCTCAAGTCAGAGATTCTGTTCGAGATGGAGGCGGTTGCCGATTCGCAGACGCTGATTTTGGGTCCGAAGACCGAAGCCTTTGAGCGGGCGGTCGCGAAGTATTGCGGCGTTGAGCACGCCATCGCAGTTTCCTCGGGAACGGACGCCCAGCTCGTCCTCCTCATGGCCCTCGACGTGCAGCCGGGTGACGCGCTGATTACCACGCCCTACACGTTTTTCGCGACGGCGGGATGCATTGCCCGGCTCGGTGCGCGGCCCGTGTTTGTGGATATCGATCCCGCCACTTTCAACATGTCAGTGCCGGCCCTGGAGCAGGCCCTCGCGCGGACTCGCAAGCCCAAGGCGATCATTCCCGTGCATCTCTTCGGCCAATGCGCGGACATGCAGCCGATCCTGGCGCTCGGGAAGAAGCACGGCATCCCGGTGCTCGAAGATGCCGCGCAGGCTCTCGGAGCGCGGCACCCGCTCGGCTGTGCGGGAGCGATCGGCGAAGCGGGTTGGTTCTCGTTTTACCCTACAAAAAATCTCGGCGCATTCGGAGATGCGGGAATGGTGGTGTGCAAGGACTCGGTGCTCGCGGCGAAGATCCGCGCGTTGCGCAACCACGGCATGGAGACGCGGTACTATCACAAATGGGTCGGCGGCAATTTCCGGATGGATGCGATTCAGGCCGCAGTGCTCGGGGTCAAGTTACCGCACCTCGATCTTTGGAGCGCGGAGCGGCGCGCGCGTGCCGCCTTTTACCGGCAGGAATTCGCGCGCGCCGGACTAAGCCGCCTCGTCAAACTCCCAGCGGAGAGCTACGCCACGAGTGGCCACCTGAATCACCACATCTACAACCAGTTCGTGATCCGCGCGGTCCGGCGCGACGCGCTAAAGGAACATCTCACGAAGGCTGGGATTGCGACCGAAATCTACTACCCGCGCGCCTTGCATATGCAGGAATGTTTTGCCGATCTGGGCTACTCCAAGGGCGACTTCCCGGAAGCCGAACGCGCCGCCCGGCAGAGTCTCGCGTTGCCGATCTTCGCAGAGATCACGGAAGCCCAGCAGCGTTATGTCGTCGAGCAGATCGACGCCTTTTACGCCGCGGGTTAACGCACCGGACTACGGCACGATTTCGGTGCCGACGCCGGTGTTCGTGAAGATCTCGAGCAGCAGTGAATGCGGCATGCGGCCGTCGATGAAATGCACTTTCTTCACGCCCTGCGAGATGGCGTGCAACGCGCTTTCCACCTTCGGGATCATGCCGCCGTTGATGATTTCCTCTTCGAGCAGGTGATCGATTTTTTCGCGGTTCACCGACGGAATCAACGACTCCTTGTCCATCGGATCGCGCATGATTCCGGGCACGTCGCTGAGGTAGATCATCTTCGATGCGCGGAGATGTCCCGCGATTGTGCCGGCGGCGATGTCGGCGTTGATATTGAGGACGACGCCCGCCTTGTCGCGCGCCAGCGGAGAGATGATCGGCACCTCTTCGCGGGCTACGGCCTGTTCGATCGGAGCCAGATTGACGCTCGCGACTTCGCCAACGAAGCCGAGATCGATGTTGGTGGTTTTGCCTTCCGTCTGCCGCGGCAGCTTTTTGCCCACGAGGATGGTTTTGCCGTGGATGCCGACCGCCTTCCCGCCGAGTGAATTGAGCTGCGTGACGATTCCAGGATTGATCTGCGTATCGAGCACTTCCTCGACGATCCGGATCGATTGCTCGTCGGTCACCCGGAGCCCGTTGACGAACTTCGCTTTCAGTCCAGCGTCGCGCATCCGCTGCGTAATCGCTTTGCCGCCGCCGTGGATCAGCACGGGATTGATCCCGACCGCTTCGAGGAAAACGACATCACGCAGGAAGCGCGCGATCACGTTGTCATCCTCCATCGCGCTGCCGCCGTACTTGATGACGAAGAGTTCGCCGCGGAATTTTTGGATGAACGGGAGTGCCTCGATCAGCGCTTCAGCGCGTTGCGTGGGAGTCTGGGCCATGGGTGATCTGGGAAATGCTTTCAGGCGGGATCGTCGGGCTATTCGCCCATGTTGAGCTTCACGTAATCGACGCTGAGATCCGTGGTGTAAACGGTGTGCTCTGCTTTGCCGACATGAAGGTCGATGTTGATGGTGAATTTCTTTTCCGCGACCACCTCCTGGAGCTTGGAAAAGGGGGTCTTGCTGGCGAGTCCGCCTTTCACCGCGCTGACGCCGTCGTAGAAAATATCGACCAGTTCCTCGCGCAGCCGGGCACCGGAATACCCGAGCGCATCCATGATCCGGCCCCAATTCGGATCACCTCCGAACCATGCACATTTCACGAGATTGGAATTCGCCACCGCCTCCGCCGCCCGGCGCGCGTCGTTCAGTGAAGCGGCTCCGTTCACATGTACCTCGACGAATTTCGTCACGCCTTCGCCATCCTCGACGATCATCCGCGCGAGGTTCCGCGTGAGGCAATCGAGCGCGTTTTGGAAAAGCTTGAATGCCGGTGTTCCGTACTTCAGCGGCGGGTGTCCGGATAGGCTGTTCGCCAGCATGATCACCGTGTCATTGGTGCTCATGTCGCCGTCGATCGTGATGCGATTGAACGACTGTTCAACCGAAACGCTGAGCGCCTTTTGCAGATGCGGTTTGCTGATCACCGCATCGGTCGTCAGGAAGCAAAGCATCGTCGCCATGTTCGGGTCGATCATGCCCGCGCCTTTGGCGATGCCGCCAATGCGCACGGTCTGGCCTTCCACTTCAAACTCGACCGCCAGTTCTTTGGGAAAGCTGTCGCTGGTCATGATGGCTTTGGCCGCGCGCATCGATCCATCCGGCCGCAGTCGCTCCTGAAATTCCGCGAGCACCGGTTCCATCTTCTCGATCGGCAACTGCACGCCGATCCGTCCCGTCGAGCAAACCATTACCTGCCGCGGTTTGAGATCGAGCGCCTTGCCGACGGAAGCCGCCATGCGTTTGGCATTCTCGATTCCTTCCAACCCGGTGCATGCGTTCGCATTCCCCGAATTCGCGACGATCGCCCGCACATCTTCGCCACGGAGATGCATGCTCGAGACCCGCACCGGGGCTGCTTTGACGCGGTTCGTCGTGAACGTGGCCGCGACGACCGTTGGCTGAGGTGAATGAATCACCGCAATGTCAGGACGGTCCGGATTGCTCTCTTTGATTCCGCAATAGGCGCTGCCTGCGACGAATCCACGGGGCGCAGTGATCCCGCCTTGGACTTGGGTGTAGGACATGACTCGAATCTTTTGGGCTCAGCCGGGCTCCGGACCAGAGCGGGTGGTGATTGAGAGCAAGAGCGCGGCCAAGCGCAAGCCGCGGATTGAGAATCGCACAGCCGGGACGCGCGGCGGCGAAGATTCCCGCACCTTGCCCGGAGCAGGTCGCGCCGCGTGCGCTAGAGCAGGCCGGTCGTTTCCGGCAGCCCGCAGAGCAGGTTCAGCGATTGCACCGCCTGTCCGGCCGCGCCTTTCGTCAAATTATCTTCGGCGCTGAGCAGCACCAGCCGGCCAGTGCGAGGGTCATGGCGCCAGGCGATATCAATGAAGTTGGTCAGCACCACGTTCTTGGTGTCAGGCAGGCTTGCTCCCCGAAGCAGCCGCACGAATGGCTCGTCCGAGTAGGCTTCGTCATAAGCGGCGGAGATCGTGGCTGCGTCCACCCCATCCGCCGGTTTGCAGAAGATCGTCGTGTGAATGCCGCGGCTGGTCGGCACGAGATGCGGGGTGAAATCGATGGTGACCTTCCGCCCCGCCGCAGCCGAAAGTTCCTGTTCGATCTCTGCGAGATGGCGGTGTTTCGGCAGACCGTAAGCGCGCACGCTTTCGTTGCACTCGACGTAAAGGTAATCGGTCTTTGCATTGCGCCCGGCGCCGCTCACGCCACTCATCGAGCACACCGCGATGTCCTCCGGCTTGATCAATCCACGCTGGAGCAGGGGATATAACGGCAGGATCACGCTCGTCGGATAGCAGCCGGGCGATGCGACGAGTTGCGCGTTCTGGATGGAACCGCGATGAACCTCAGGCAGTCCGTAAACGCTCAGTGCTGCGAGTTCCGGCGCGTGATGGGCTTCGCCATAAAACTCCTCATAGACCGCCACATCTTTGATTCGGAAGTCCGCGCTGAGATCGATGACCTTCAACCCAGCCTGCACGAGCGGTCGCGCAAATTCAGTCGCAACGCCATGCGGCAGCGCGAGAAAGATCACTCCCGCCTTGGTCGCCAGGATCTTCGCGACATCGGATTCGATGAACTCCAGATCGGCATAGCGCATCCCGGCGAACTTGGGGAAGACCTCGCCGATCCTTTTCCCAGCGAGTTGCCGCGATGTGAGCGCCACCAGTTCGACGCCTGGGTGGCGGATGAGCAGTCGCACGAGTTCTTCACCCGAGTATCCGCTTGCGCCGACCACGACGACTTTTTCGAAATTCATCCGCGGACGATAGAAGCGCCACCCATTGGTGGAAACGGGAAACTCGCCAGCGGGCTCAAGCACACACACCCGAGAACGCGCTTGCCAAGCGTCCGCCCGGCGCCAACATTGCGCCTTCCAAAGCGGGCCGTAGCACAGCGTGGTAGTGCGCTTGAATGGGGTTCAAGAGGTCGCGAGTTCAAATCTCGCCGGCCCGATTCTGTGGGAAGCGAGAACCACCCGACGGGCGGGTGATCGCTTGTCTGGTCTGAGAGACCTAAGTCCCCTTCGTAACCACGATTGGCAGCGAGCGCAGCTCGTCTCCAATGGTAATCTCCACGCTGTATTCGCCCGCTTCCGGGAGATTGAGGCTCATCGAGAACTCATCATTCACCGTGGCAAACGGGACCGAGGACGCTTCGGATACTCGGGGGGCCTCCATCGAGTGCCTTTGCCTGACGGCGATCTCGCCACCCTTTCGGTCAACGGCCCGCACCACCGCATCGAAGCGCGCAGGATCTTCTGGCTCGACCCGCAGGCGCAGCAGCAGGCTGAGCTGGAGAATCGCGGGGAAGCTCTTGATCACCCAAAAGCAGTCGATGTGATGAGCCGTGATCCAACTACTCTGGAGCCCGGAGCCGCGCTCCAGTCTCTCACATAGGACACATGCATCGATGATCACGGGCGGAGTTCCGGCGCAATCAGCCCGGAGGTCAAATACGGAATCCTGGCAGTGGGAAGCACGGGCGCCATCATCCCTGCCATTTCCGAATGCCCTCGAGTTGAGCACGAAGTCGATCGCGGTCGGCCGTGACTACGATGAGCTTCTGCTTCAACGCCTCGGCTTCCGTCGCCTGATTTGCCAGTTGATGCCGCTCGTCCCGGAGCTGTGTAATGTTCATCTGGAGCTGGATGAGATGCTTGCGGGCTTTCTCGAACAATTCCTTCAAGGCCTCAAGCTCACTCGATTTTCCAAGCAGCTCCCGCTGGGAGCGTTGCGCGAGTTGACGAGCCTGCTCCAGGTCATCGTGCAACGCTCGCACGTCCGAAGACGTTGCGGGCCCCAGTCCGTGCGCGTGTGTGTTTGGCGTTCCTTCCGGAGGAGTTGGCTGGGGTATCTCGGACATCGTAGATTTGAAATAGCGGATTCCATGCCCTTCAAATGGAGCGTGCACAGCATCGAGGAACGATGTGCATAGGGATCGGTTTAAAGAGGGCGCGATGCAATTCCCGCGGGCCCGGTCATTCAAACCCGGGCAGGTGAAAATCGGAGGCGGTCCGCAACTTGCAGGATCACGCGCTTCCCTGCGTAGGCGACGACACGCGCCATTGCGCTCCGGGTTTTGTTGGCGACGATCGCGGCTCGCCGATCTGCTTCCGCTGGTTCAACAACGGGTCGCATTGTAGCCAGCTTCATCAGCAAAGACTCCTGCTGACTGCTGGTGAAGCGCGCGCGGCAGAATCGCTGCAGCGCATCGAGCAACCGCTCGCGCTCACCTGGGATGAGCGCCTGCTCGACGGCGGCGAGCCACACGGCAGGCGAATCGGCGCGCAAAACGCCTTCGGCTTCTCCCAACCCGTCGTAGGCCGGCTCTCCTTCAGCAATGACCGGCACTGCCCCGAGATAGCACGCGACAAGGAGCGCATTCGGGGTCTTGAACCGGGCATTCTGCGTGCACGACCGCGGGTGAAGCAGCACGGCCGGCTCGGTAGCCTGCCAGTCGCGAATGAATTGGGCGAACGAGGGCTCCCACGGGATGCGGCGAACCTCCGGGCCGCTCGTATTCGCCATTGGAAAACCGGCATGGGTTATCACCTCGACGCGTCTTGATTTCGCCAGATCAACGAGCGCAGGCCATGCGTTTGCTTGAAAGTCGCTGGACCGAAATGGTCGTCCGGGAACGGCCACGCGGACGCCAGCGGCACCTGTCCCGGAACTCCTGAGAGGTGTCATGAATTGTTCGTCGAGAACGAGACCAAAGATCGTGCTCTCGACGTGCGTCGTCCGGAACTCGTCCTGCAGGGCGCGTGTGGAAACCCAAACCTCATCAAAGGATGTCATTAGCCGTGCAACCCGCCAAGGCTCGTAAAACCACCAGCTCTTTTCTTCGCGCCGGAGCGTGGGAAAACTGTCGTCAGCGAAGTAGGCGGAGGGGATCTTCAACGCAGCGATGGTGTCGAGCAGGCCCGAAAGACTGGGGCGTTGGAGATCCCGCACCAGAACGATGGCATCCGCGTGGAAAAGCGGTTCCGGATTTTCCAGCAGCGTTCCCGGCTCGCGATAGCGCAGCATCGATCGAACGGACTCGGACAGGCCGTCGAAGTAGAGGCTGACTGAAGCATCGATGCGGCCGACGACCAGGATCTGCGGTTGAGAAGCTGCAGGGGCGCTGGCGCGTGCGACCGCATCCAGGGTGGCCGTTTTCACGTAAGGCAAACCTCGTCGGCGCCAGTTCGGCATGGCGGGCTCGTCGTCGATCACGAGCAACCTGCCCCGTCGAGTCATCGCACTGGTCAGCGCCCACAGCCAATGGTCGCCCGCGGCAGACACACAGGGTGACACGAGCGCAGCAGCAGCCTCTGCACGTCGGAACACCAGGGGACAGAGCCCGGCCGGATCAAGGAAACGCACCCCTTCGGTCCGAAGCATTCTCGCGGTGCGCCGATTGCAGCGCCCAGCTCCGACCGCGAGATCACCTCCCGCCTCTTGCAGTCGTTGAGCGATTCGGATCAACCCATCCGCCAACCTCAATGCGGGCTCTTCGATGAAGCTGACGAAACGCCCGGCTCCCGCTTTGACCCCCGGGAGCAGATCCTCGGTTGCTGACACCGCACACCATTCAACGAGAGTCGGGTCGCTCGCATCACGGCTCCTTGAGCTGACGAAGCCCGCGTCCTTCGTGAGGACCACGATGGTGAGAAGGCAGTTCACGATAGGGAGTTCCCGCTTCGTGGCTTGCCGCTGCAGGGAGCTAAAATAGAGTCACGGCTCGGCACCCGAGCACGATGAACAAAGACGAGCGTATTTTGAAGGCCATCTACCGGGCGGTGGATACGCTCAACCAAGGTTTGGTGGCGGAAAGCCGAATCGAAAAGGCGCCCAATGCTGAGCTGTATGGCAGGTCGAGCAGACTGGAATCACTCGATTTCGTGACCTTGATCATGGCGGTTGAAGCGAACATCCAGAAAGAGTTCGGCGTCGAATTCATGATCACCGACGAGGAACTCTTGTCGAAGGAAACGAGCCCCTTCGCGACGCTCGGAACGCTCAGCGATTACCTCGGAAAGCAGCTGGAGGATCAGAGCGCCTGAGCGCGTGAGACCTGCATGCCAGCCAACGCGGCCATCAAGGCGATCGCTTCGCATCTTCCCGCCGGCAAATTGACCAATGAGCAACTGGCCAGAGACTACGGCCAGGGTGATCCCGACGACATTCTGGCGAAGACCGGTATCGCAGTGCGGAATATCGCGGCGCCGGATGAATGTGCCTCCGATCTTGGGGTCGCGGCCGCGAATCAGCTACTGAGCCGCGGAACCTGCAAGCGCGAGGACATCGATTTCCTACTGCTTTGCACCCAAACGGCTGACTACTTCCTGCCGACGACCGCGTGTGTGATGCAGAGTCGTCTTGGTCTGAGAACGGACTGTGGTGCCGTCGATGTGAACCAGGGGTGCTCGGGATACATTTACAGCCTCGCCTTGGCGAAAGGGCTCATCGGATCCGGCCTCGCGAAAAACGTGCTGCTCGTGACGGCTGACACTTACAGCAAGCTCGTCAATGCGCAGGACCGCACGAACCGGACGCTCTTTGGCGATGGCGCGACCGCGACGCTCTTGAGTGCGGTTCAATCTGAGAACGAAGCGATCGGACCGTTCGTCTTCGGCACGGATGGACGCGGGGAGAAGGATCTGATCGTGCCGGCGGGCGGAATGCGATGGCGGATCGATGAAGCGGCACTCGTCGAGAAGGACGATGGAAGCGGCAACTGGCGCTCGGCCTGCAATCTGCACATGAACGGCGGCGCAGTTTTCAATTTCACGTTGCGCACGGTTCCGCCAGCGGTGGACCGATTGCTGGAAAAATGCGGGCTGACGCTGAACGACGTGGACTACTTCATCCCGCACCAGGCCAACAAGTTCATGCTCGAACGGCTGCGTGCGAAAATGAAAATCCCGGCGGAGAAATTCGCGATCGACATGGAGATGTCGGGTAACACCGCTTCGTCGAGTATTCCGCTGGCTTTGGAGAACGCTCTGAAGCGCGGCCGGATTCAGTCGGGCGACAAGGTCGCGCTGATCGGATTCGGTGTCGGTTACTCCTGGGGAGCAACCATGGTGCGGATTGGGTAGCGGCGCGAAGCGCTGGGCTCCCACATTACGCTTCGAAATTCACTCCGCTCGGATCTCGAAGTGCGTCTCGAGTAGCCTCCGCCGGTCGTCGTCGGACAGGTGGAGAGAATCAAAGGTATCCGGGCTTCGCACCAGCCATGACAGGGCCAGGCTGGCCCGCCCGACCACCCGGGCCGGGCTGCCGATCACCAGCGAGTCCTCCGGAATTGTGCCGCGGACCACGCTGCCCGCGCCGATGATCGAGTTCGCACCGATCGTGGTATGAGGCAGAAGGATGCTGTTCTGACCGATCACGCAGTTATCGCCGACCACGATTCGACCGAAGTGCTGCACCTGCGGCCGGGATTGCCGGACGAGCCAGACGGAGCCGTCATGAGTTACGAAAACAGCGCCGCCGGCGATCCCAACGTGGTTCCCCAGCTCGACGAGGTAAGGCTCCGTTGAGAAGGAATCCGTATGGATGATGCAACCTTCCCCGATGCGCACGCCTCTCCGGCGCAGGCGGGCGATGCGCAGTTCGTTCTCCAGCCGGGTGTCTCGGCGAGCTCCGGAAAGCCGCCTTCCTACGCTGCGCAGCCGGTCTGCCAGGAGTCTCCATGCGTCGGACCTCATGAGCCGATTCAGCGCTTGCGACCTGCGCCAATAATCCGCGGCGGAGTGAGCACCGAGGTTACTTCGATCTCGTGCATCCCCTCGAAGAAGACCTCCCAGAATGTCTGCGGACTGAAACGATAGTAGTCACCGGGGAAGTTGTGGACGTGCAGCGTCGGGGTGGAGGCGAAGAGCCACCGGAGTTGGCGTTCCATTGATCGGCCGATGAACGGGAGGTTCCGGACGATCCGTTTGGCCCACTTCTCTCGCCGCGACTGCCTGTAGCCTGGCGCTCCCAAAACGATCAAAGCGCCGGGCTTCGCCACGCGACGGATTTCGGCGAGCGTTTTCCAGAAGAACTTGTCGTGCTCCAGGGTTGCATTGCACAGCACGGTGTCGAACCGGGAGTCGGGGAAGCAACCCATCTGGTTCGCGTTCGCCTGAAGGATAGTGAACCCCTCGTGCTGCGTCGGAGGATCGAGGTTGATGCCGATTCTTTCCGTAGCCTGCTTGAGCGAGGGCAAACCGAGGAGCGTTGTGGCCGACGGCACCGCGCCGATTTCCAGGACCGCTCCGCCCGCGCGGCGGCGGGAACATATCCGCTCAAATTGTCGGTAAACTTCGTCGTGCATCCGCTGCGTAGGTTTTCTACGGTCCGCAGGATGGCGCCATGCCCGAGGACAGAGCAAACTTTCCGGCGCGGGCACGCATGCTGAAGCGGCCGTTTGCTGCGGAAGGTGTCTCGTTTCTCGCCGGCGTCCGCGATGAATTGCAGCACCTCGGCCCGCCGATCGTCGTCTTCAACAAATCGCATTCGGGCAGTCGGCTCCTCGCGCGCCTGATGGGCGAAGCGGGTGTTTTCATGGGAGCTCATCAGAATGAATCCAATGATTCACAGGATGTGTTCAAGTTGGTCGAACATCTCGTTCTTCAGCACTATCCCGACTACCGCCGCTTGTGGACGGCTGATGCAACGGTCGATCCCGCGCTACCTGATCTGGTCCGGCAAGTGTTTGCCGGACATGTCGAAGGGTCCGATCAACGTGGGCCATGGGGATGGAAGCTTTGCGAGACCAGCTACATCGTGCCGGTGATCGACTTCCTCTTTCCGGAAGCGCGCTACATCCATCTCATCCGCGATGGGCGCGACGTGGCATTCTGCGATCACCACGCACCGAACCGACCTTTCTGGAAGAAGATCTACTTCAACACGGAGCACCTCTGTGCCTGGCGTGGATTGCGGTTTCATCAACGCGACTACGAGCGGCGCAGCCACATTTACAACGCGCTGCATTGGTCCAACAGCGTTGCCATCGGCCGCGCGTATGGCGCGATGCTCCGTGAGCGTTACCTCGAGGTTCGCTACGAGGACCTCTGCGAGAATTTCGACGCAACCGCGAAGCAAGTGCTCACGTTCATTCGGGCTGAAAACGCGGCGGAGGTGATCGCGAAAGTACGACCATCCATTTACGCGACTTCGGTCCGCAAGTATCTCAAGCAGCCGAAAGAAAAGGTCCGTGAAGTCGTCGAGATCGCGAAACCTTTGCTGTTGTCTTTGGGCTACCTGAAGCCCGATGGCGTGATCGCAATGGCGAACGCCCGCATCCGCGGGGAGCCGACCTTCGACGAAGCCGACAACTGACGGACTGCACGCAGCAGCGGAGCGCGGGTGATTCGCGGTACGCGCGCGCTACGCCACCGGTTCGATCTTCCAACCCTCGCGGTAAGCCTTCGTCAAGAGGCGCTCGGCTTCCGGCTTGTTCGGAACACGGAAGTCCGCGGCGTTCCACTCGAGCGTCTCTCCCGGGAAACGCGTCGCGACATTGCCAAGCTGGACAGTCTCCGTGAGGGGGCCGGCGTAGTCGAAACCATCGGTGGTTTTGGTGCCGGCGAGCACTGCATCGACCCAGGCGTGGTAATGGCTGACGCCCGGTATTTTCTTCACCTCGAATGCGGCGAATTTCTCTTCGGGAAAGAGGCGCGGCTTGCCGACATGCGGCAGCAACAACGTTCCGCCTTCCCCGATCATCAGCGACCCGGAGCCGGGGAGTTTCTCGCCCTCGGGAAGCTGCGCCAAGGCGCGATCCGGTTTGCGCCCGCCGTCGTACCACGTGAGCGGCAGCGTCTTGCCTGCCGTCCACGCGGTCGCGGGAAAGACGTAGCTCACGGTTTCTGCCGTGGGCCAGGTGTGGCTGTTCAAGCCCGCGTTCTCGGCGCGGACCGAGAGCGGCGCAGTAAGCTCCAGGGCAGTAAAAACCGGATCGAGAATGTGACAGCCGAAGTCGCCGAGCGTACCGCCGCCGAAGTCCTGCCAGTCGCGCCACTTGAATGGGTGATACACGTCCGGCGCAAACTCGCGGGCAGGCGCGGTGCCGAGCCACGCATCCCAATTCAACGACGCCGGAGCGGTGCCCGGTGCGGGAGGCTCGGTCAGGTGCGTGCAGTTGTTGCCAGCATTGCTTTGCCACGCATGCACGGCCGTGATTTTACCGATCGCACCGTCCCGGATCAGCTGCACCGCGGTGCGATATTCACTGGCCGAGTGGATTTGGTTCCCCATCTGCGTCACGACTTTCGACTTCGCCGCTTGCAGCCGCATCTGGCGCGCTTCCCACACGGTGTGGGTCAGCGGTTTTTCGCAATACACATGCTTGCCGCGCCGCATGGCATCGAGGGCGATGAAGGCGTGCATGTGATCGGGCGTGGCGACCAGCACGGCATCAAAGCCATCGCCCAGCTTCGCGAACATCTCCCGAAAATCCTGAAACTGAGGAGTGCCGGGAAACTTTGCATCCGCCTTGTCCAAACGCGCCGTGTCCACGTCGCAGAAGCCGGCGAACTTCACCCGTGCATGCGAGCCGAGTTGCGTCAGATCCGAGAACCCCTGTCCGTTGGCGCCGACCACGGCGATCTGCAGGAGCGAATTCGGATTCTGCGCGCGAAGGATCGCAGGAAAGCTGAGGGCGGTTGCAGCGGCGGCGGAGGTTTTGAGAAAATTGCGGCGGGAGGTGTGCATGGAAAAGGAGAAGCGCTGGGGATGTTGCCAGGATCAATCCTTTCCGCGGGCGATGTTTAGTCGGAAGCGCTTGTCCCATGCTCGAAGCGGGAAACGAGTCGCGTGTTTTCGTTCCACCGGCATGATCTGCACACATGAAAGTTCTCCCCCTGATCTCCCTGGTCATTTGCGCGTGGCCACTCCTGGGACGTGCGGAATTCAAGGCCGGCTTCGCTGAGCGCGACATCACCCCGGACATTGGCATGGAGGTGCCCGGTGGTTACGGGAAAGCCTTCTCAAAACGCATTCACGATCCCTGCAAAGTGCGCGCGGTGGTCTTCGATGATGGCAGGCAGCGGGTGGCGCTGGTCGGGCTCGATGCGCTGATGGTGCCGCGGGCGCTCGTGTTGGAAGCCCGCCACGGCATCGCGGCGGGCTGCGGGATCACCTCGGTGATGATCGGCGCGTCGCATTCACACTCGTCCGGACCGATCGGAATGGTGCAGCCGGGCGAGTTCGATCACGCGTCCGAACTGGTGAAGGATCTCGCGTACCAAAAGTCGTCGTGCGCGGATCCGAGGTATCTCGCGACCGTGCGCCAGGCAATGATCGATGCGGTCGTAGCGGCCGATGCGGCGCGCACGGTGGCGACGGCGGGGTTCGGTGTCGGCGTCGAACAAACGGTCGCCTTCAACCGCCGGGTCCGGATGAAGAACGGCCTGAGCTTTTCGCACCCGGGCAAGGGCAATCCCGACAACCTCGACTATGCCGGCCCGACAGACCCGCAGGTTGGCGTGATCGGAGTATGGAGTCCCGACGGCAAACTGCTCGGATGTGTCATCAATTTTGCCTGCCACGCGACGGCAAGTGGCCCCTGGATTTCCGCGAACTGGATTCACTACATGGAGCAGGTGATCGAGGGCTATTTCGGGAAGGAAGCGGGCGTAATCTTTCTCCAAGGCGCTTCCGGAGATGTGACGCAGGTGGACAATCTGGATCCGCACGCGAACCTCGACGGTGACGCATGGAGCCAGTTCGTCGGCGGGCGTGTTGGTGCGGAAGCGGTGAAGGTGCTGCTCGGCATGTCACAAACGCGAACGAATGAAGTGCCGCTCAACGCAAACACCAAGGAGTTGACGATCGCGCGGCGCGTGCCAGCGCCGGAGAGGGTCGCCGCGGCGCTCGAGCTTGCAGCTCAGGACGCGAAGACGGCCGGTCCCGATTGGGTGTGGGCGAAGGAAACCGTGCTGCTCGATGCCCTCATCGCGAAGGAGCCAAAGATCACCGCCGAGGTGCAGGCGATCCAGATTGGGCCAGTGGTGTGTGTCTCGAATCCCGCGGAGTATTTCTGCGCTTATGGGCAGGAGATCAAAGCTGGAAGCGGATTTCCGATCACCTTTCCGGTCGAGCTGGCAAATGGCTGCGTCGGCTATGTTCCGACGGAGGAAGCTTTCGGCGCGCAGGGTGGGGGATATGAGACCCGGCTCACCTCGTACAGCAATCTGGAGATCGCCGCGGGAAGCCAATTCCGTGATGTGGGTATCGCCCTCGCGCGCGCGATGAAACCGTCTCCGCTGCCGACGCGGCCGCTGGCGCCCCCTTTTAAGGACAACAGCTGGAGCTACGGCAACGTGCCGCCACAGTTACGGTGAAGGAACCTGCATGCGTAACGCACGTGGGGCCGAAGGCGCCACGCTTGGAATTGGAGAAACCCTACTCCCTGCGCCCACGGAAATAGCCAGTCAGCGCCGCAATCATCAGTGCTCCAAAAAGGATACGGCCCATCAGGCTCTTCCTGTTGTGTTGCCACTCCGCCTTCCACCCCAGCTCGCCGAAGAAGTTGGGCACATGACCGCGTACTAGGTCGCCGAGGACGCCTTCCATCACTCCTATCCGGTCTGCCAACATCAGCGGGAGCCAATGACCATAACTGGATTCGCTGTAACGGAAGGCAATGCGACGGAATACGCCACTCAGGCCCGCCGGCGGAGTCGAGGTCCCGAACGTCGCGCTCACATTCGGCCGCTCGTTGGAATGGAGAATCTCCACCGAGATCGGCTGCTGAGACGGACGCACCCAACTATAGCCCGCATGTTCGCCATTATTGCGTCGTTTGATCGGGTAAGTGGGATCATTCCGCACATCGGCATCGATACCCCAACCCTTGACCTGCGAAGGATCGATAGCTGTTTGTTCCATAAGACTCCTTTCTAAGACCTGGCTGAAGGTGGCAGCAGCACCGGCTTGATGCACCCGTCCAACTTGGCGGAGAAGATCCGGTAAGCATCGGAAACATACTCGAGCGGAACGCGGTGGGTGATCAAGGCTTTGGGATTCAGCACCCCGTTCTGGACATGCTGAATAAGTCGGGGCAACAGCCGTTTCACTGACGCCTGATTCGCCCGAAGGGTTAAGCCTTTGTTCACCACGTTGCCAATCGGTACCAACGTATCGATCGGGCCATATACTCCTACTATGGAGACAATCCCGCCTTTCTTCACCGAGTTGATAGCCCAGTGCAGCGCGGTGGCTGAACCTCCCTGCATGAGCAGTTTCCGACCGAGCAAGGTTTGCATGGCGCTCCCCGCAGCTTCTGCTCCCACTGCATCGATACAGACATCAGCACCCAACCAGCCCGTTGTTCGTTTGATGAAAACGACGGGGTCTTCCAGCGACCTGAAGTTATAGGCTTCGCAGGGCGCGTAGTTCTTCACGAACTCGAGCCGGTAATCCACGTGATCGATCACGATCACGCGGCCTGCCCCAAAGAGCCAGGCGCAACGGGCGGCCATGATTCCTACCGGCCCCGCCCCGAAAACCACAACCGTATCGCCGGGCTGAATCCCGCCCATCTCCGCAGCTTGATACCCAGTGGGGACCACATCGGTCAGCAGGACCGCATCATCCGGATCCATACCTTGGGGAATGACTGTCGGGCCGACGTCCGCATAAGGCACACGGACGTACTCCGCCTGGCCGCCGTCATACCCACCGGCAGTGTGCGAATAGCCGAAGATCCCGCCAACGGCGGTAGCTTCGGGATTCGATTCGTGGCAATTGCCGTAAAGCTCCTGTTCACAAAACACACACTTGCCGCAGGCAATGTTGAATGGAACGAGAACGTGGTCGCCAACCCTGAGCTTTTGCACTTCTTCACCCACCTGCTCCACAAAGCCGGTGAACTCGTGACCGAAAGTCATTCCAACCCGCGTATCCGGGACCGAGCCATTGTAGAGATGCAGGTCGGATCCGCAGATGCAGGAGCGGGTGACCCGAACGATCGCGTCCTGCGGATGCAAGATCTCCGGCATCGGTTTGTCATCGATACGGACCCTCAAAGGACCCCGATAATTCATCGCGAGCATAGGAAGTTGGTATGCTGCTTCTACGTCGGGCGACATCTACGTGGCCGTGGCGGGTGCCTAGGTGTGAGCCCCGAACACAGGGCAGGGAGTAGCACCCCAGACCCTTGTACGTAAGAAGCCCGGCGGCATGTAAATGCCGCCGGGCTCAAAGCTGACCTCTTACTTCGCAAATGCGGCCGGGATTGGCGCGCTCTCACCCAGGACTTCACGCAACGCACCGCCGATCTTGCGAACACCGAGTTCCAAGCGGGTCTTGATTGTTCCCAACGGAATGCTGGTGTGCGCCGCGATCTCGCGCTGGCTCATGCCTTGGTAGAAAGCCAGGTCAACGGCTTGTTGCTGCGCCGGGGGCAGGGTGGCAATGATTTTCCGCAAAACTTCGCGGAGATCATTCTGAGCGAGATCGTGCTCAACATCGTGCCGCGTCATCTCGGGTTCCTGCTGAACTTCCTTCTGCAGCTTTTCTTCGACCCGACCGTAAGCCTGCAACTTCCGCAACCGATCGATGGCCCTCCGCCGAGAGAGCGTGATCAGCCAGCCGAGCGCCAGACCCTTTTCCGCGGAATACCGATCCGCGAGGCGCCAGACCTCCATGAAGATCTCCTGCAAAAGGTCGTCGGCGAGCCCGTCGTCATGGATGACGCGGAGGACGATCGCTTTGAGGTGGGCGTAATGGCGCCGATACAACACCTCCAGCGCATGTTGATCGCCGCCGCTGACCGCGACCATCAGATCTTCATCCGTGGCAGCTGGCGCGGCATTGGTTTCAAGTGAGTGGTTCTCGATGGAATAAAGCATAACGTCGGGTGTGGTTGTGCCAGCAGATTTAGCAATCAGGCTGCCAAGCCACTTTTACTCTGGAGGACCGGCGCAGATGGTCAGTTCGCGTGTCGCCGATCGAGACACACCTGTCCAAGCCCTGACACCGCCCCTGTGCGGGATGGCCCATTTTCAGCAGGCACTCTGGCTCGGAAGGCGTCGCCTCCGCCTAGTGATCTCCAAAGATATCGAAATTCACCGGCCCTCAAGCCTTCTCGTTTCGCGCCACGCATGTCCCTCGACGTCTTCCGGCGCATGCCTCGACCGTCGAGGTCAGTCCGATTATGGAAATTCAAGCGAGGTTTAATGCTGACGGTTCGCGCTCTCCGCAGCGCTGAATTTACCGCCCGAAGCAGCTGCAGCTCAGAAGGCGTGCAAGGCTCTGCACGCGATGGGTGAGCACCAGATGCGCCTGCAGAACCTGCTCGATCCGGAATCGGGCGAGTAGGGGAAAGCTGTTCCTTTCAGGAGCGCCGAGCGCCGCAAGGTGCTCGGCG
>JAQGOK010000179.1 GCA_028293645.1 Chthoniobacter sp. | reverse complement strand
TTCGCCTCGGGTCGAGTTGACTCCAGACGCCGGCGGGTCGCAAACGGAGTTGCCCCCTTTGCCAACCTTGGAAGCGACCGTTGCCGCGCAAGACGAAGCACCGCCTCCCTCGCCGACACCGTTGATGGCTGCGGCTCTCGGTGCAGAACCCCCCGCTCCGGTGATCACCGCCGGAGCGCCGGTTCCCGAGCCTTTGCCGGAGAGCATTGATTTCGCTGCCAGTGCCCCTCCATTGCAGATCACGACTGAAGCACCGAACTCCATCGGAACTTCCGCCGTCAGCGTTGAAGTTCCGCCTGGGCCGGAGGCGATTCCCCCTACGGTTTCCGAGTTCAACGCTGTTCCGCAACCCGCCACCGATCCGGTGAATCTCGGGACGCAGCCGACTGCGGACGCTGGCGATCCCCCGCCCGATGCGGTTCCGGAGATTACGCCGGTTGTCACGGCGACGCCGTCCCACCAGACGCTCGCACCGCTTCCACCGATCCTCACTGTGGAAGCACCGGTCCGGGATTCGGTGCCGATCCTCGCTCCGCTGAATCCGCCGCCAGCGTTTGTGGAGGCTCCAGCCGAGAACGCCAGCGCGCCGGTCCCGTCCGGGGCCGTTTCAGCGGATCCGTCCGCCACGCCGGGTCCGCGCCCCGAACCAGTTGTGCCGGTCCCAAGTCACGGATTTCGCATCTTCGCGCCGCCACCGCTTCAGTTTGCCGCCGCCACGACCGGCCCGGAGCTCCGACCCGACTCCAGCGTTGAAGTCCCTCAGCCGACACCGTCCTTCGAAGTGCCTCCTCCGGTGCTCAGACAGGAGCTCGCGCCGAGTGCAGGTGAGCCGGAAGGAGCGCACTTCGTTGCACCTGAGCTAAAGCACGAAGACAGCTCCATTTCCGAGCCGCCGCCGGTCCAGCTCGTCGAACCGCCGCCCGTGGAGCTGAACACCGAACCGGCTGACCCTCCTGCTTTCTCCTCGAGCCCGCCACCTGGCGAGCCGCCTGTGCCGGCCGAGCCGCCACCGTTGCAGGAACCGGTTCCGGAAAGCTCCGCGCCACCCGTATTGCACGGCGTCTCGAGCGTGCCTGAGCCGTCCGCGATCTTTGCGCTGCCGACCATGCGCGTTCCACCGCCGCCACTGCTCCGCCCGCTGCACATCCCGCCACCGCCGTTGATCGCGGAGACCCTGGTTCCGGCAGAGACGTCCGGGGCTGCTGCCGGGCAGATCCTCCGCGGCGTCGCTTTCGGAGGTCAGTCTCCGAGCGATCGGGAAGCTGTCGTTCTGGAAATGGGTGGGCTCGTTCCTGAGTCTCCTGTCCATTCGCCAAACCCTCCCCCTGAACCGCCATCGCAAGCCCCCGTCCCATTCTCAAGCGAACCGGCCAGCCAGGAACCGACTGCCGTTGAAGGCCACCTGACGGTATCGGAGGCGCCTCCGGACAACCCGCCCATCGAGCATTCTCCGGTTAACCACGAGCCGGTCAGCCCGCCTTCCGAGCCGGACGAGATTACGCCGGAGGCGGCGCCGCCGAGCGACTCGTCGACAGCCTTTTTGCCATCGGAGTTGGCGGAGATTCCGCCTGTCGAGCCGGCTCCGGACGTTGAGCCGAGGGATTTCGCGCCTGCACCGTCGTATGTCCCGCCGGCTGTTGAGAGTGAGCCTGAGTCCGCGTTTGCAGAGCCGTCTGCGGAGTTCGCACCACCACCGGTCCTCCCCTTTCCCGAGCCGTCGGGCTACCAATTTACACCGATCGAGAGACCGCTCGGCGCGGTTCCTCAGGAACCGCTGCAAGCGATCTTCATGACCGAAGAACCGCTCGACCTGCCGAAGATCAGCCGTTTCGCCGCAGCCCTCCCCGGCATTCAGGCCTGCGTCATCGCCACCCGCGAACAAGCGGTCACCGGCGGCTCTTTGCCCGAAGGCTTCGACATCGCTGCGCTGCTCGGCCTGGCCCCGCGAGTCGGCGAAGCGGCGGGTCGGCTGCCCATCGGCGCGCTCCAGCACTTCACGCTTTATGGCGATCGGTACTCGGTGAGCTTTTTTGAAAGGCGCGGCCTCAGCATCTGCGCGGTGCATCGCGCGCGTTCGTTCGTGCCGGGTGTGCGGGAAAAGCTGGTCGCAATCGCGGACGAGCTGAGCGCGGCGTAAGGTTGAAAAGCGCGTCGACACCCGCCGGGGAAAAACGGAACGCTCTTTCAACCCTGATTTTTCGCGGCTATCAGTGGCCGTTTCGACCGACTTGGCGTAGGGCCGGCGAGCCCGTGTGACATCGGGTAATCGCTGTCTGCACACGCGGAGGACCGCGCCTCCCGATGCCTCCCGCTCAACGCAGTGCTCCGTCGCGCAGGGCGTGCGGCTGTAGGGGAAGCAGACTGCTTCCCCTACAGCCGCGCTTTCCATTGGGCGTTGAGCGGGAAAAAGCGCTCGCCGGTCGGCTTCCGCGGCGGCCATGCTTCGCGCTCACTATCCTCCTCCCATGCGCCTTCTTTGCTCCGTCATGCTCGTTGCTTTCTCGTCCGCTGCTTTCGCGGTCGATCCACCAGAGCCCAAGTTTCGCGCGGTCACGATCGATGACAAAATCCAGATCGGCTACGGCGTTGCCGTGGCGGATGTGGATGGGGACAAGTTGCCCGACATCCTCCTCGCGGATAAACGGCAGATCGTCTGGTATCGCAACCCCGGCGAGGTAAAGCAGGTCGCTTCCGACGTGGTCGTGCGGATGCAGTGGGAGAAACACATCATCGCCGAAAACCTGACGCCCAAGGACAACGTCTGCCTCGCTGCCCAGGACATCGACGGCGACGGAAAATGCGAGCTCGCTATCGGTGCCGAGTGGAATCCGGGCGACACGGTGAACAGCGGCGCCGTTTTTTACCTGATCGCGCCCGAAGATCGGACTCAGCGCTGGACGCCGGTGAAGTTCCCCAGCGTCGAGCCGACCACGCACCGCATGCGGTGGCTGAAGCTCGAAGGGGGAAAGTGGGGCCTCGTCGTCCTGCCGCTCCACGGCCGCGGCAACAAAAACGGCGAAGGCGCACCGGTCAAAGTCCTGCTCTATCACCCGCCGACGCCGCTCAACGATCCGGCGGGCGAGTGGAAGAGCGAGGTCATCAATGAGTCGATGCACATGACACACAATCTCGATGTTGGAGGCTGGCCCGGTTTCGCGGGATCCTCGCAGCTTTTGCTTCTATGTGGCCGCGAGGGAGTTCACGAAGTTTGGAAACGTGGCCCTAACTGGGAAACTGGACACCACTCGGTAGGGAGAGGAGCGGGAGGAGCGGGAGGAGTAGGGGAGATTCGGTCCGGAAACACACTCTCATCGAGGTCCTTCAGGGCGACGGTTGAACCAATGCATGGAAACATGCTTGTCGTGTCAACTTTCCGGCAAGAACCAAACGCCGTGGACCGCAACGTCCTCACTGACAAACTCACCGAAGGCCACGCTCTCGCTTGCGGCGATCTTCTCGGGGTGAAGAGCGACCAGATCGTCGTCGGCTGGCGCGGGGCGCCCGGCAAGGAGGGCAGTACCACCGGCGTTGCGGTGTGGACCGCGCTCGATGACAAGGGTGGAAAATGGCGCGAGACGATGATCGATCCCGACGGCATGGCTTGCGAAGATCTCCAACTCGCCGACCTGAACGGCGACGGGAAGCTCGACATCGTCGCCGCCGGACGGGCGACGCGAAACGTGAAGATCTACTTCAACGAGACGCCCGCTTCGGCGCGGTAATTCCAGAAACGGCCATCGCAGCCGCTGCGCGAGGGAAGCGTAAGGCCAGAAGTCCAGGCCCTCGCAGTCTGTAGGGGAAGCAGCCTGCTTCCCCTACAGGGGCAGTCGCGAATCCATAGCACGCGATTGCCTCCCGCGGAAAAACCGCCGAAGGTGCGCGCGCCTTGCAAACCGCCGCTGCGCCGCTGCTTTTCGACTCCGCGTTTCTCTCGAAGCTCGAGCAGCTTTACCTCCTGTCGCGGAAACTCTTTCGCGGCGATCACCGCGCGGAACGCAAGAGCCGCCAGACCGGCTCCAGCCTCGAGTTCGCGGATTACCGAAACTACACGCTCGGCGACGACCTGCGGTCGATCGACTGGAACATCTACGGCCGGCTCGATCGGCTTTTCATCAAGCTCTTCGAGCAGGAGCAGGACCTCGATATCTTCTTCCTCGTCGATGCGAGCGCCTCGATGCGCTGGCAGCCGCCGAGCCATTCAGAATCCAGAATTCAGAACTCAAAATTTGATCAGGCGCGCCGTATCGCCGCATCGCTCGCCTATATCGGGCTCGCAAACCTCGATCGCGTAAACATCCACTACTTCGCCTCAGCGCTGATCGGCGACATGGGCTTGTCGCGTGGTCGCAGTCAGTTTCACAAGGTCCTCGAGTTTTTGCGCCGCGCTCCCGAGCCCGAAGGCGAGACGCGCCTGCTCCCGTGTCTGCGCAGCTTCGCACAGCGGATGAAGCGTCGCGGGCTGGTCTTTGTCGTGAGCGACTTCTTCGATCCGGCCGGCTATGACGAAGCGCTCTCACTGCTGCGTTATCACCACTTCGAGACGCATCTGATTCAGGTGCTCGATCCGGCGGAAGTGCGGCCCGAGCACACCGGCGATCTGCGGCTGATCGAAGCGGAGAGCGGCATCGCATTCGAAGTTACCGCGACTGAAGCGCTGTTGCGTCGCTACACCGACGAGATGAACGGGTTTCTGGAAAAACTCGCGGCGTTCTGTCTCCAGCGGAACATCGGCTACGCGCAAGCGCTGACGGATGTGCCCTTTGAGGATCTCGTGCTGCGAGTGCTGCGCGATGGGAGGATGGTGAAGTGAAGTTGCCGATTCCCGATTGGCGATTGCCGATTGAAGAGGCTCCTTCCGCGCCGGTGCCGGCAATTGGCCCACGCGGATCGCCAATCGGCAAACAGCCATGAGCTTTCTCGCTCCCTGGGCCATCTGGTTTGCCGCCGGCATTCCGGTGATCGTGCTGCTCTATCTGCTGAAGCTGAAGCGCCGCGCCGTACCGGTTTCGACG
>JAQGOK010000110.1 GCA_028293645.1 Chthoniobacter sp. | reverse complement strand
GCCGTCCAATCTGGACCGTTTCCTGGCGGTTGAACGCACCGCTCCCCTGCCCGGCGCGCCGGTCCGGCTGCTGTACGTCGGCCGCTTCGCATCGCAGAAGAATCTGGGGATGCTCCTCGAAGTCGTGCAGCTGCTCCGCGCGCGCTGCCGATCAGCATTCGAACTGACGCTCGTCGGCAAAGGCCCAGGTGAGGAACAGCTCCGCGCTGCCGTCACGCGCGATGGGCTCGCTCCGGTCGTGAAGTTCGGTGGCCAACTGCCGCGCGGGCGCATCACCGAAGCGTTCGCGGATGCCGACGTGTTCGTCCTCACCTCGGATTACGAAGGTTATCCTCGCGTCTTGATGGAAGCCGCCGCCGCCGGTCTGCCGGTTGTGACCACCGCGGTGAGCGGCGCTGATGAAGCGATCGCCGATGAAATCAGCGGATACATCGTTCCGGTCCGGGCCGGGCAAGCAGCGGCGGAAAAGCTCACCGCCTTGATCGAGTCACCGGAACTTCGGACGAAGATGGGCTCCGCGGCGCGCGCGCACATTCGCACCCAACTCGATCCCGCGACGAACACGCCTGGCCAGCTCGCGATCTGGCGGCGCACGGCAACAGCGATGGCCAGCTCGCACGATGACGGGCCGCTGCCGAAACGACTGCTCCTCTTCAATCTCGTCACCGATGTGAAGCACCCGATCCTGGGCTTCACCAGTCAATGGATTCGCGAACTCGCGACGCGCGTCGAGTCGATCGACGTGATCACCATGCGCGCCGGCGAGATCGACCTGCCGGCGAACGTGCGCGTCCATAGCGCCGGAAAAGAGCTCGGATACTCGGAGCCGCGGCGCGTCGTGGAATTCTACCGTCACCTTTTCCGCATCCTGCGCACCGGCCCTATCGACGGCTGTTTCTCGCACATGATGCCGGAGTTTTCCGCACTCGGCGGGCCCGTGCTCCGCGCGTGCGGCATCCCGCTCGTGACCTGGTATGCGCACCCGAGCCTCACGCTTCCGGTGAAGGTCGCGCACTTCTTTTCCAACCGCATGGTCACAAGCCTGCCGAGCGCTTACCCGCACCGCAAAGACAAGCTGTCCGTCATCGGGCAAGGCATCGACACGACGCTCTTCGCGCCCGCGCTTCACGCACCGGAACGTGACGATCTCGTCCTTTGCGTCGGTCGGATTTCGCGGGTGAAAGATCATCCGACCCTGCTGCGCGCAGTCGCTCTGCTGCCGCGCCGGGTGCGCGTGGTAATCCTCGGCGCGACGGCTGGCAATGATGATGAGGCCTACACCAACGAGTTGCACAAATTGGTCGCTGAACTCGGTCTCAGCGAGAGCGTCACTTTCGCGAAGCCCGTCCCTGCCACGGAACTTCCCGAGCATTACGGACGCTGCGCGGTGCACGTGAACCTCACGCCGGCTGGCTTCGGCGACAAAGTGGCGTGGGAAGCGATGAGCTGTGGCCGCCCGTGTCTGGTCGCGAATGAAGACTTCCATGAGACGCTCGGCAGCCACGCGCCAGAGCTGCTCTTCCGCACCGGCGACTCGGCCGATCTCGCGCAAAAGCTCACGGTGTTGCTCGATAAGACCGCCAGTGAGCGCGCCACCATCGGCGCTGATCTCCGCGCGCAAGTCGAGCGGCTGCACTCTCTGCCGCGCCTCGTCGAACGCATTCTCGCGGAACTCGGAACTGGCGCGCGGATCAAAACTCCGAACGCAAAACCCAGCCTCGTGCCGCGCGAAGTCGCCTGCACTTCCTAACCATGGCGGGGTCTCAGAAAATCATCGCCGCGCTGCACGCGAATTGGTGGCTGAGCCTCGCCGGGCTGCTGATTTCCTTTGTCGCTTCCGTCGTTCTTGTGCGCTCGGTGCCGCCCCAGCTTTTCGCACAGTTCTCCGCGGTCATGGCGATCGCCGGTGTGGCGACGCTGCTCTTCGAAGCCGGTGCGAACAGCGGCCTCACGCGTTACCTCAACGAAGCGGCCGGGCAACAGGCCAGCGGCACCTTTTACCTCCGAATGCAGCGCCGTCGCTGGCTCGCCGCGCTGGCCTGCGCTGCCGCTCTCATCGCCTTCGGCCCAATGTACGCGCGTTCCACGCAACTCGGCGCGGCCGCGACGCCCCCCTGGCTTTTCGTTCTCCTCGCCGTGCTCGTCGCCGGAACCCTCACCAGGCTGCTCGCGCATTACGGACTACTTGCGCTCTTCGAAACGAAAACCGCCCTGCTGCTGCAACAAGGTTTTCTGGTGTTGCGGTCCGTCGCGCTCGCTGCGATCGGCCTCGCCGGCGGCGGCCTGGCCGGGCTCATCGCCGCGTTGCTCGTGATCACGCTCGTGGAAGCCTTTCTCGCGCATCGTCGTTTCTGGCGGCTCGTTGAAAGCAAGCGCGCGCCGATCTCCAACGAGTTCATCAATCGCGCGCAGACCTTCGGCCTCGTCACGATCTTCGACAAAGCTTGTGCGATGCTCGGCAGCGGCTCGGTCATCCTCCTCGTCCTCGCTCCGCACCATCCCGCCACGGTCATCGCGTTCCTCGCGCTGGCTGTCGATCTCGTCGGAAAAGTGGTCAGCCTGACGGTCATGCCGATGGGCAATCTCGTCGCGCCGTATCTCAGCCAGACGAGCGACGACGCGGAGACGCAGGGACGCGCCATCGCCCGCGTACTCAAGCTTTCCAGCCTGCTCTACTCCTTCACTATTGGCGCCGCGCTGCTGCTGTTCCCCGCCTTCATCGGCCTCGTGTATGGTGGAAAATACGACGGCGCGATCGGACTGACACTGTTGCTCCTCGTGCCGACCGGCTTCGAGAATTGGATCCGAGGCTGCTGCTCGCCTGCGCTGCTCCGGAACGGCCATTCGCGTTCGCTCATGAGGCTGAATATCGTGCAGGCGATCGCCACGGTTGCGACGTTCGTCCTCGTTCGGCATCAGCCGATCGAAATCGTCCTCGCCGGAGTCGGCGGGGTCCGAGCCGCAGTGGCATCGCTGAACCTGCTGCTGCTTCGTCCACTCGTCCCAGCCCGCAGTTATCGCGTGCCGCTGCAAGGCGCACTCATCGGGCTTTTGAGCTGCGCCCTCGCATCGATGTGGGGCTCGTTGCTGCCGCTCCCGCCAGCCGCGAGCGCGGCGGTGCAAGGCCTCAGCTTCGCGCTCCTTTTCTACATCGGCCTCCGTTGTGTCGTCCTGCGCGATCCCGATACGCTCAACCTCGCGCATCGCATCGCAGGGACTCGCGCCCGGCTCTTCGCGTGGCTTTTGCCACCGGTTCCATTGCTCAACCGATGAAGGCGTTGCTCCTCCTTCTTGTCGCGCTCTCCGCTGCGTTGCCCAGTCGATTCATCGCGGCAGGGCTGCCGGTGCTTTGGGTGTTGCAGCGGCTTCTGCCTCCCGACCTGGCGTCTCTCCTACGCGTCGGCCCGGTCGAACTCGCGCCGACCGACCTCGTCATTTTGCTGCTCTTTGCGAAGCTCCTGACCTCGGTTGTTCTGCGAAAGGAACTCGTGGTGGAGCCGGCGCTGTATCTCGCGCTCGGCGGCTATCTGATGGTGAACCTCGTCGCCACGCTCGTGGCTGGCATCAAATTCGGTGAGCCGCAGTTGGTCCGCTGCGCGACCTCCTGGGCGCGCTTCGTCTCGGAGGTGCTCGTCGTGCCGATCATCGCGCAGACGATGAAAACCCTGCCGCAGGCAAAGCTCTGCATTCGCGTTTTGCTCGGCACCCTCGTCGCGCTCGCAGTGATCCAGTTCGTGAACTACGTCGGCGTGGGCCACGGTTTCGTGATTGGCGAAGTGCAGGGCGTGGAGCGTGGCGAGTTGCGTTACTTTGGCCCGGTCGGGGATTCGGTCGGCATGATGCTGCTGCTGGGTTTTCTCGCGTCGCTCTGCTTTGTAAATCTTACGGGCGCCGCGCTTTTCCTCGGCGGCATCCTGCTCACCGCTGGACTCGGCGCAGTGCTCGCGACCGGAGTGGGCACCCTGTTCTTTCTCCTTTTTGGAACCCGGACGGCGGCGGTTCGCGACTTTTCGCGGCGGAAGCTCTGGGTGCTACCGCTCGTGGCTTTGGCGGGAATATTCGCACTCGCGGTCTTTGCAAAGCCCTTGACCGCTACGCTCTTTGGCCGGCTCGGCACCGGCACCTATGCCGACAGCGGCGCGCAGCGTGCCGTCTCCGCATCGCTCGCCGGCGCCATGATCATCGACAACCCATTGCTCGGCGTCGGTTACATGGGCTACGAGCGGGCGCTCGCAAACTACGGCGGTCCGAAATACTTCGACCTCACCAAGCCGGACGGCGCGACGGCGAACGCGAACAACCAGATTCTCCAGGCGCTCACCGACGCGGGTCTCTTCGGCTTGATCGCACTGGCTGCGCTTCTGGTCTGCGCGGGGCGGCTGTTTTTGCGCGTCGCTGCGCGTTGCGAAGATCAGTTCGTCAGCACCTTTTTCGTCGCCGTGTTCATCTGGTTGCTTGCGCAGGTTTTTGGAAACATCGCCGCCGTCTGGCTCAATCCGTCGTCGTTTGTTGCGCGCCTGCTTTGGGTCGCGCTCGGCGTCGCGGTCGCGGTCGCGCGGCTCCTGCCGAAGGCCGAGCCACAGGGTATTCCGGCAGGTGCTCAACCGCAGCTTCAGCTCGCATGAAAACAACATCGCGCGTGCTTCATGTCATCACCGCGTTTGACCGCGGCGGCGCGGAAAATCACCTCGCAGATCTCGTCCGGCATCAGCGCGAGACGGGCGTGGACGTGACGATCGCGTTCCTGCGCGGCCGCGGTTCCCTCGCTGCCGCCATGCGGCAACTCGGAGTCACCGTCCATCACCTCGCCCTGCGATTCTACGGTGATCCGCGGCCACTCTGGCGGCTGCGCCGGATCATCGCCAGCGGCCGCTTCGATCTTGTCCATGCGCATCTGCCACCGGCGGAATTGTATGCCCGGCTCGCGCTGCTCGGCACGCCTGCCTGCGTGCTGCCGCTCATCCTTTCCAAGCACAACGACTGCCCGTTTCACAACCTGCCCGGCGAGTTGCTGATGGAACGCTGGGTCGCGCGGCGCGCCTCGGCGATGATCGTGATCTCGGACGCAGTCGAGCGTTACATGACCGCTCGCAAAGTCGGCCGCGCGCCGTGCCGGATGGCAACGATTCGCTACGGCATCGACGTGGCGCCGTTCGAGCAGGTCACTCCCGATGCCGTCGCTGTGCTTCGGCGTGAATGGAATGTCGGCAGCGGAACGCTTGTGTTCGGCTTCGTCGGCCGCTTGGTGCCGCAAAAATCGATTGATACATTGATCCGCGCGTTCGCGCTCTTCCTGGGCCGCGAGCGCCGCGACGCGAAACTGGTCATCGTCGGCGATGGTCCGCTGATGCCTGCGCTGCAGCGTTGCGCGGAGGAAGCGGGCGTGGCGGCGCACGTCGTTTGGGCGGGGTTCCGGGAAGATATCCCAACGGTGATGCGAGCATTTGACGTGTTCACTTTGACCTCAGTTTTCGAGGGCTTCGGACTGGTTTTGGTCGAGGCAATGGCGGCGCGCAAGCCGGTGATTGCGACGCGGATCAGCGCAATTCCAGAAGTCGTAATCGATGGCGAGACCGGGCTCCTTGCGAAGCCACGCGACGCGGAATCGATCGCCACTGCGGTGGCCAAACTCACGGACGGAGCACTCCGCGCCCGCCTTGGCGAAGCGGGACATCGCCGCGTATCCGAGCACTTCACGCTCGATCGGATGTGGCAGGCCACCGACGCGCTTTACGCATCCTGCCGCGGCTCCACAGCGGGCCAAAGCGAAGCTGCATCGACGCGCCTCGCCACAGCTCCAACGACCTGACCATGCGCCTGCTGCTCGTTATTCCGAAGCTCGTCAGCTATCGCAGCTTTTTGCGGGAGCTTTGCCAGTCCCTCGCTGCGGAGGGCGCGGAGATTCATATCGCCTGCTCGCGTGAAAAGCTCTGGGGCGAGGATGTGTCGCCTGCCGAGGACGGCGTCCAACTGCACGGGATCGAGTTCCCACGCGGGATGAATCCAGCGAGGCACGTGCGCGCCGCTCGCGAGCTGGACCGGCTCGTTGCTGCGCTCGAGCCCGATCTGGTCCACGCGCATTTCTCCGCGGCCATCTTCACCACCGCGCTCGCGCACACCTCCCGCTGGCCGACGACCTTCGCGACGTTTCACGGTGTCTCGTTCCTGGCGATGAGTGGCTGGAAAGCGGCGCTTTTGCGGGTCGCCGAAACGTGGGCCGCGCGCCAGTTCGATTCCGTTTCGGTGCTGACGGATGACGATCGTGACGGCCTGCAAGCGGCGAGCGACGCGGTGGTGGAGCGGTTGCCCGGCTTTGGATTGGGCTGCGACCTCGAAAAGTTTGCACCGGTGAGTGCGCGCACTCGCGAAACGCTCCGGACGAAACTCGGCATCGAGTCCGGCCAGGTGGTCTTCGCGTTCGTGGGGCGCTTCACGGAATTCAAAGGATTCGGTCTGACCGCGCGCGCATTCCTCCAGCTGGCCCAGACGGATCCACGCGTCCGTCTTCTGCTCATCGGCTCGCGCGATCGATTGCATCCGACCGGGCTCAGCGCCGCCGAAGAGCAGGCACTCAAAGCCTCGCCGCAGGTGATCGCCGCCGGCTTCCGCACGGACGTCGAGAGCTGCCTCGCCGCCGCCGATGTGATGGTCTTCCCCAGCCGCCGCGAAGGGATGCCCGTCTGCCTGATGGAAGCACTGGCGCTCGGGGTGCCGGCGATCACCGCGGATACGCGCGGGTGTCGGGATGTCGTGCGCGATGGCATCGACGGACTCGTGCTGCGCGACTGCGCGATCGAGAGTCTGTCTGCAGCGATGCAGCGCGTCGCGGGAGACGAAAACCTTCGTCGCACCTGGTCAACGCGCGCTCTCGCGGATCGCGACCGTTTCAGCCGCGAGCACTTCATCGCCGTGCAGAAGCGGATCTACGAAGCCGCCGCTCCGGCACCTCGTGCAGAGGCACTCTCCTCATGAGTCTCGATTCTCCAGCTACACTCGAGATGCCGCGCCGTCGTGATCTCGACGAGAGTTCCGCACGGCCGGGCTCTTTCGGATCACACGAGTTCTTCAACGAGTTCTACCGGCTCTTTGAGCAGCGCGGGATCCGATACGTGATCCTTCACGGATTCGACGAGTTCACAGAGCGTTTCGGCTCCGCTGTGGACTGCTCCGTCCATGAGGCGGACCGGTGCAAAATCGCACCGCTTCTGGCCACCCTGGCTCGCGAAAGTGGTTGGGTCGTCGCGCAGAGCTGGGAGCCCCAATTGTTTGCCACCTGCAGCGTCGTCATTGATCCCGAGAATCCAGCGAACCATCTCACGTTGGCTGTCTGTTCCCATTTCGCGCAGGGCCGGTGCCTGCTCCTGCGCGATACGGTTCTGCTCCAGAACCGGCGGCGCCACCCGTGCGGGTTCCTTGTCCCCGCGCCGGAAGTCGAATTCACCCACCTGCTCGCCAGGGCGGCGTGGCTCGAAAGCCAGCTGGCGAGGTTCCTGCCGCGTCTTCGTGAGCTATGCGCGCTCGATCCCCTCGGCACACAGCAGCAGTTCGACGAGTTTTTCGGCAAGACTGGACGCGCGATCGAAGAGTGGCTTCGCGAGCCCTGGAGAGAGTGGGAGCGACTCGCGCCCATCATGGGTAGTCAGAGCGGTTACGCCCCATCGCTGCTCATCGCCGAGATGCTCCGTCACACCCGCCGATTGTTGCGGCCGACCGGCTTGCACATAGCGCTGCTCGGGCCGGACGGCAGTGGCAAAACAACGCTGATTCAAAACCTCGAGCGTTTACTCGCACCCTGCTTTCCACAGCAGCGGGTGTTCAAATTCGAGCCCGACATTTTCGGCCGGATCAAACCAGGATCCGATTCAACTCCGCACCTTCGGCCAGCCCGCAGCGTTTTGGTGAGTTGGGCGAAGACCTTCTTCTACTTTGCCGATGGATGGCTGGGCTGGTTCTGGCACCTCTTGCCAGAGCGGCAGCGCGGCACCCTCCTGGTGTTCGAGCGGAACTTCGACAATCTCGTCATCGACCAGCGACGCTATCTCGTCCGGGGCGTCGGGACCCTTGCTCGTGTGCTGCGGCACTTCACACCCCGGTTGGATGCGACGTTCATTCTCGATGCCGACCCCGAAGTCATACACGCGCGAAAACCGGAGGTGCCGGTCGCCGAACTGAAGCGTCAGCGCGAGGCTTACCGCGCTCTCGCCGCGGGCAGTTCTCGCATGCACTTGATCAAAGCGGACGCGTCCGCGGTGGAAGTCGGCCGCGTGATCAGTCGTGACGTCATTCTCCTCCTTGCCCGGCGCCAGCGGCGTTGGGGCGTGCCTGCCGTGAAACGCTCCTTCGACCTGATTCTCTCCACTGCCGCGCTGGTCTTTCTGGCGCCCCTGCTCGCGCTGATCGCGGTGCTGGTCGGGCTGAAGCTCGGGACGCCCGTGGTATTCCGTCAACAGCGGCCAGGCCTGCACGGCGCGCCGTTCACGATTTACAAATTCCGCACGATGACCGGCGCGCGCGACGCCACCGGACGTTTGCTCCCCGACGCCGAACGGCTGACTCGCTTTGGGAAATTTCTGCGCAGCACCAGCCTCGACGAGCTGCCAGAGCTCATCAACGTCCTGCGCGGCGAGATGAGCCTCGTCGGCCCCCGGCCGCTCTTGATGGAGTATCTCCCGCTGTATTCGCCCGAGCAAAAACGCCGGCACGATCTGCTGCCAGGCATCACCGGTTGGGCGCAAATCAATGGCCGCAATGCGGCAAGCTGGCAGCGGAAATTCGCGCTCGATGTTTGGTACGTCGATCACCAGTCGCTCTGGCTGGACGTGAAAATCCTCGCGATGACCGTTTGGAAGGTGCTCAGGCGGGACGGGATCAATCAGCCAGGCCGGGCCACCGCCGACCGCTTCGTAGGCGAGACCGAAGTCGAATGCAGCGTCGCGAAGGAGCGCCTGAATTCATGAGCAGCCGCCAAGATACGACAACAGTCCTGATCACCGGCGTCGGCGACACCGTCGGTCAGGCGTTGATCAAAACGGCGCGGCAATCGGCCCTGCCTTGCCGGGTTTTAGGGACAGATCGCGACGCGTTTTCGGTCGGCCTTCATTGGGTGGACGCGGGCTTCATTCTTCCGCACTGCTCCCACCCGGATGCTTACCTCGCGGAGATCCGCCGCATCTGCGTGGACGAAGGCGCGCAGCTCATCCTGCCTGGCTCCGAGGTCGAGCTGGAGCTGCTTTCGCGCAATGCCGATGCGCTCCTCGCGGAGACAGGCGCAATCGTCGTCGCGAGCAAACCCGACGTGCTGCGCGTGGCCATGGACAAGTGGGAGACGTGCCGGTTCCTCGAGCGCAGTGGACTGAACTTTCCGCGGTTTGCACGCGGCGATTCACCCGAAGAGATCAGACAGCTCGTCGCGGTGGCTGGCTTCCCGCTGATCGCAAAGCCCATGCGTGGCACAGGCGCGCGTGGCGTGGTGAAGATCAAGACGTGGAGTGACCTCGATCCGCTGATCGCCGGAGGAGTCCCGATGGTGGTGCAGGAATATCTGCAACCCGACGATGAAGAATACAGCGTCGAGGTCTATACGCTGCGAGGCGGACGACAGGCCGGCGCGATCTGTTACCGACGCGGCCAGTTGATCGCGGGCGACACCTATCGGGCGCAGGTGATGCAGCACGAGGCTGTGCAGATGGAGGCGCGCTCCGTTGCGGCGGCGCTCGGCTCGTCGGGACCTTGCAACGTGCAGTTGCGCGTCACCGAACGCGGCCCGGTGACTTTTGAGATCAACCCGCGCTTTTCCGGCGGCGTCTCGATGCGCGCACACTTCGGATACAATGAGATCGAAATGGCGATTCGCGACCTCGTGCGCGGCGAACCGGTCCCTCCGCCGAAGGTCACGTCAGGGCGCGCGCTTCGCTACTGGGAAGAGGCCTACGTCGATGACGCCCCCGAAACCAAGGCCGTTCCCGACGCGCCGCGCGCCGAAGCAATCGCGATGGTCCCATGACAGCCGGCACCATGCGCATCCTCGGAACGAGCGACCTCGCGGAATGGCGGGCGGTGCTGGAGCAATCGTGGCAGCACGATTTTCATCAGCTCCCGCAATATCATCGCGTCGCCGAACAGCGCGGCGAGGGCGTCGCACAGCTTTTCGTCTATGCACAAAGCGAGCACACGATTGCGCTGCCGCTTTTGTTGCGGCCGGTTGATCTGCGGGAGCCAGACGGATGGCAGGATGCGACTTCCGTCTATGGCTACGGCGGCCCGGTCGCTTCGCACGAAAAGGTGCCAGTTGAAGTGGCTCGCAATTTTCAGAGCGCACTTGCGGAAGAACTCGAGCGCCGGCGTGTGATCTCGGTCTTCTCGCGTCTTCACCCGCTGATCGCGAATGACGGTCTGCTCGCCGGCCTCGGCGAGTGCCCGATGAATGGGCGAACAATTTCCATCGACCTGACGTTGCCGGACGAAGCTCAGACCGCACGGTTCAGCCGGAGCTGCCGGCGAAGTCTGCGGAGGCTCCGCGAGCTCGGCTTCGTCGGGCTGCACGATCAGGAGAAACGTTATCTGGCGGAATTTGTCAGCGTGTACCTGGAGACGATGCGCCGCGCCGGTGCGCAGAGCTCCTACTTCTTTGACGAAGCGTATTTCGGCCTGCTCACGCGCGAACTCGGAGAAGTGTCGCAGCTTTTCGTTGTGCTGAAAAACGGCGAGGTCACTGCAGGCACGCTCTGCACGATTTGCGACGGGATCGTGCAGGATCATCTAGGTGGGACACGCGACGCGTTCCTCAAATTTTCGCCCGACCGACTGGTGGTCGATACGGAGCGGCTCTGGGCCAAGGAATCCGGCGCTCGGATCTTCCATCTCGGCGGCGGAGTCGGCGCCCAGCAAGACTCGGTTTTCCACTACAAGGCCGGTTTTTCTGATCGCCAGCATAGCTTCCGCACCTGGCGCTGGATCATCCGCCCGGAGCTGTACGAGGAGCTTTCTGCGAAGAGCGCGCGCCGGAACGCGGCGAACGGTCTGAGTGCAGTGTCAGCAGAGTTCTTCCCGGCATATCGCTGTCCGACGTCCCCGGCGCTCGCGGAGCTTTCCGCCAGGACGGTCGTGCAGTCCGCGGAAAAGGAGGGCTGCCTCAGTGAGTAGAACGTGCCCAGCCAGGAGATGGTTTCAGCAGGGGCGCCTGCTCGAGATCGACCGGCTTCCCGCCGTCGATTTCCAGATGCACTCGCAGTGGACCGACGGCCGCTCCCCGGTGGGCGAGATGATCCGTGCGGCCGATGCGAAGAGCCTGCGTGCGATGGCGATCACGGAGCACGTGAACTCACAGAGTGCGTGGTATCCCGAGTTCGTGGCGGAGGTAAAAGCGGAGCGCCAAAGGAGCGGCGACGTTGCGGTTTACTTCGGCGCGGAGATCGCCGCGGCCGACTATCGCGGCGGTCTGAAAGCCGATCCCTCGCAGCTCGAAGCCGAGCTGATCCTCGGTGTGGTGCATCGTTTGCCGAAGGAGGATGGAAGCGGTTTCTGGAGCTTCGACGAGCTGCGCGCGGAGGATGCAATCGAGCTGGAAATCCGCGCACTGACGGGTCTCGCGAGCAACCGGCAGATCGACGTGATTGGCCATCCTGGCGGCATCGCGTTCAAGAAGTTCGGCGCCTTTCCGGTGGAATGGATGGAGCCCGTTTTCTGTGCAGCACGCGAGCACGGCATCGCGGTTGAATTGAACACGAAATATCTCTGGGACCTCGCGGGAATGCTGGCGCTGTTGCGACGCGTGGATCCGCTGGTCTCCTTCGGCTCGGACGCGCACGAGGCAACCGAGGTCGGCTCCAATTTCACCTCGTTGCGCGGAGCCTCAGCGCAGCCGCGCATCTCCCTTTCCACACCGTGATCACCATCCTCATAACCGGCGTCGGTGGGCCGCTGGGCCAGGCACTCATCAAGGCAGCGCGCCAATCGACCATCCCCTGCCGGGTTGTCGGCACCGATCGCAACTCCCTCTCGACCGGCCTCGATTGGGTGGACTCTCCGCATCTCCTCGCCAACGCCTCCGACGCGGAGAGCTACCTCGCCGGGGTGCGCCAGCTTTGTAGCGCAGAAGCCGTAAGTCTCATTCTGCCCGGGTCGGACGCTGAGCTGTCGCTGCTTTCGGCGAATGCGGAAGCGCTCCGCGCGGCCACCGGCGCGATCGTCGTGGCGAGCCCGCCAGCCGTGCTGAGGATCTCCATGGACAAGTGGGAGACGAGCCGGTTTCTCGAAGGTGCCGGCGTCCATTTTCCCCGTACCAGCGCGCTGGACAACGAGGCGACGGTCAACGGTTTGGTCGCAGAGTTTGGCTTCCCGCTGATCGCAAAACCGTGTCTCGGCTCCGGCTCGCGCGGGCTCCACAAGGTGCGCTCGTGGGAGGACATCGGTTACCTGCGGACGCTCGGCACTGCGATGGTCCTCCAGGAATATCTGCAGCCCGACACCCAGGAATACACCGTTGCCGTTTACACCCAGCGCGATGGACGGCAGGCGGGGTCGATCGCCATGAAACGTGAGCTGGTCGCGGGCAATACCTACCGCGCGTGGGTGGATCAGAATCCGGTGGTGCTGGCGGAAGCGGAAGCGATCGTGCGCGCGCTGCGGCCGAGCGGGCCCTGCAACGTTCAGCTACGACTCACCCCGCGCGGACCCGTCGCGTTCGAGATCAACGCGCGATTTTCGGGGACAACGGCGATGCGGGCACACTTCGGTTTCAACGAAGTCGAGATGGCGGTCCGCGATCTTGCTCTCTACGAGCCGGTGCCCGCGCCCACGATTCGTCCCGGCATCGCGCTGAGGTTTTGGGATGAAGTCTATCGCGACGCTGAGGTCCCGCCCGAAACCGTGCAGAAGCCTTCGGCCGGTGCGATGCGCGTTCTGACGACAGCGCAGGCTGAGGAGTGGAACGCGGTGTTGCGGCGGACCGCCCAACACGATTTCTATTTCCTCCCATCGTATCACGCGCTGGCGGAGCAGCGGGGCGAAGGTGAGGCACGTCTCTTTGTATATGAGCGCGACGGGTACCTGGTGGCGTTGCCGCTCATGCTGCGATCGCTCGCAGATCTGCCCGAGCTCGGCGCCGCGGCGGGAAGCTGCCACGACGCATCCTCCGTGTATGGCTACGCCGGACCGCTGACTTCGCATGAGGAAGTGCCGGAGCCCGTCCGGCGCGGCTTTCAGGCTGCGCTCGCGGAATCCCTCCGGGAGCTGCAGGTGGTCTGCGCGTTCTCGCGGCTGAACCCGTTGGTGCCGCAACACGCGCTCCTGGACGGCCTGGGAGAATGCCGCACTGCCGGCCAGACGGTCTCGATCGACCTCACGCTTTCGCCCGAAGCCCAGCGGGCCAGGTTTCGCAGCGCAGCACGGACGCGCATCAATCGCCTGGTCCGGGAAGGAGTCACCTGCGCGATCGATCGCGAGAAGCGGCACTTGCGGGAGTTCGTGAGCATTTACCACGAAACGATGCGGCGCGTCGGAGCGCACAACGCGTACTTTTTCGACGAGGAATATTTCGTCGGCCTCGTGCGGAGTCTTGGTTCTGCGCTCGAGTTATTCATCGTGACAATGCCCGACGGCGAACTCGGCGCGGGCGGCCTTTTCACCCTCTGCGATGGAGTGGTGCAATATCATCTCGGCGGCACGCGCGACGCCGCCCTGAAGCTTTCGCCGATGCCGCTGGTGTTCGAAACGGTCCGCCTTTGGGCAAACGAGCAGCGAGCACGCGTCCTGCATCTGGGAGGCGGCGTGGGCGCCAAAGCTGATTCGCTGTTTCACTTCAAATCCGGTTTCTCAGATCGGCGACATGACTTCGCGACGTGGCGTTGGATCGTCGCACCAGAGGTTTACCGGGCGCTTGGCGAGGAGCGTCAGCGGTGGAACGCGGAGCACCATCTCGACACAGCCACATCCGAATTCTTCCCGGCGTATCGTCAACCAGCCCGGCCTCGGCTCGAGACCTGCGCTCCGGGTGTGGTTGTGCACCAGCAACAGCCTTCCGCCATCGCCGTTCATGGATAAGCCGACCCTTCCGCGGATCTACCTTTCGCCCCCGCACATGAGCGGCGAGGAGCTGGAGCTGGTCAAAGAAGCCTTCGCGACGAATTGGATCGCGCCACTTGGTCCGCACGTGGACGCCTTCGAAACCGAAGTCGCGGAATGTGCCGGCGTCGCGCATGCCACCGCGCTTTCCTCAGGCACCGCGGCGATTCACCTCGCGCTGCGGCTGCTCGGGCTGAAGCCCGGAGAGGAAGTGCTTTGCTCGACGTTCACCTTCAGCGCCAGCGCCAATCCGATCATGTATGAGGGCGGCCGACCCGTCTTCATCGATTCGGAGCCAACGAGCTGGAACCTTGATCCAGAGCTGCTTCGCGAGGAACTGGACGCTTGTGCCACGCGCGGAAAACTGCCGCGCGCGGTGATCTCAGTGGACCTTTACGGGCAATGTGCGGACTACAAAGCCATCCTGGAATCGTGCGCTCGTTACGAAGTGCCGGTGATCCAGGATTCCGCCGAATCGCTGGGCGCGAGCTATCGAGGACGTCCTGCAGGGGGCCAGGGTTGCGTGGGCGTGTTCTCTTTCAACGGGAACAAGATCATCACCAGCTCGGGTGGCGGCATGCTCGTCTCGGATGACGCGCAACTCACCGACCGCGCGCGCTTTCTCGCGACACAGGCGCGCGACCCGGCGCCCCATTACCAACACTCCGCAATTGGCTTCAATTACCGGATGAGCAACGTGCTCGCCGGGATCGGCCGCGCACAGCTCCGGGCCCTGCCGGACCGGATCGCGGCCCGACGGCGGAACTTCGAACACTACCAACGCGCGCTAGGTTCCGTCCCAGGCATCGAATTCATGCCGCTCGCCCCACACGGAAGTGGCAACTTCTGGCTGACCTGCATCACCATCGATCCCGTTCAATTCGGTGCTTCCCGTGAAGACGTGCGGCTGGTCCTCGAAGCCCACAACATTGAGTCGCGACCGGTCTGGAAACCGTTGCATCTGCAACCGGTTTTCGCCGGCTGCCGAGCGCGCGGCGGAGAGTTTGCGGCGTCGGTTTTCGAGCGCGGCCTTTGCCTGCCGAGCGGTTCCAGTCTGACCACTCCGCAAGTCGATCAGATCTGTGAGCTCGTGCTCGCCACTCCGCAGCACATCGCTGCGGCCCGCCCATGATCCGTTCCGTCATCCGTCGCGCGCTGCAGATCGTCCTCGGAGTCCGCTCCGTTCGCGCCGTCGCGCTGGCTTTGCTTTACGCCTCTCTCCTGGCGGTGAGCATCGTGCTCGCGTTCGGGTTGCGGTTCGATTTCCACATTCCCGAGCACATCCATTCCGGATTGTGGCGGGTCTGCGCCATGGTCGTCGGGATCCATCTCCTGTGCATGTTCGCATCGCATCAGTTCGACGGGCTGCTCAGCTATTTTAGCACGCCCGATTTGAAGCGGTTGATCATCGCCTGCACTTCCGCGGTCGCAGTGCTGGGCATCTTGCGCCTGGGGCTCGGGATCGAACTCGCACCGCCACGAGGCGTTCTGCTCATCTATTACTTTCTCAGCGTCGCCTCCCTCTGCGGCGCGCGCATGACCTTCCGGCATGTCCGGAGGATGACCCTCGCCGGCACTGGCCGGAAGCGGTCGAAAGCCCGTCGTGTCGGCATTATCGGTGCCGGCGATTGCGGGGCCGCACTTGCCAAGGACCTGCTCGCGAAACCCTGGCTGGCACTGCAGCCGATCGTCTTCTTCGATGATTTTCGGGACAACAGTTGCAGCATCCATGGGCTCCGTTTGGTCGGCCGGCCCGACCGGATTTCGGAGTTCAAGGAGAAGCTGCACCTTGACGAGATCATCATCGCCATGCCGTCCGCACCGGCGAAACGCATCCGCGACCTGCTGAAGCTCATTCACGATGCGGGCCTGCCATGCCGGACGGTTCCTTCAATGGACCAGCTGGCCACCGGGCGTCTCAGCGTCACCAACTTGCGGCCGGTCGAACTCCACGATCTGCTCGGCCGGGCTCCGGTCGAGATCAGCAGCGACTCGGTCCGGGAAGTGATCCAAGGCAGGACGGTGATGGTCACCGGCGCCGGCGGAAGCATCGGCAGCGAACTCTGCCGCCAAATATGTTCCTTTGGCCCGTCTGCCCTCGTGCTCGTCGAACGGTCCGAACCGCAGCTCTTCGTGATCGAACAGGAACTGCGGCAAAAGTTTCGCAGCATCTCCTTGCTGCCTGTCGTCGGGGACGTCACGCGACCTGGCCGGATGATGGAGATCTTTCGGCGCTTCCGTCCGCGAGTGGTCTTCCATGCCGCCGCCCACAAGCACGTGCCGATGATGGAGCTCCAGCCTGAGGAGGCCATTCGGAATAACGTCCTCGGGACGGCACTCATCGCCGATCTGGCGATCGCGTTCGAAGTGGAGCGCTTTGTCTTCGTCTCCACCGACAAAGCCGTGAATCCGACGAACGTGATGGGCGCAACCAAACGGCTTGCGGAGATGTATGTGCAGTCGCTCGTGACGCGTTCCTCCGGAACGAAGTTCATGGCGGTTCGGTTCGGCAACGTCCTCGGCTCCTCCGGCAGTGTCGTGCCGACGTTCGAGCGCCAGATCGCCATGGGCGGACCCGTCACCGTCACGCATCCGGAGGTGACCCGATTCTTGATGACCATCCCGGAAGCGGTGTCGCTGGTGCTCCAAAGCTCCACGTTCGGAACGGGCGGTG
>JAQGOK010000219.1 GCA_028293645.1 Chthoniobacter sp. | reverse complement strand
CACACTTACTCAAACCGCGTTTCTCGGACTTGCAGCGCCTGCCCTACCTCATTCACGTCCCTTCCCCTGCCATTAGTTTACCGCTGACAAAGAGTCCCGCATTGTTCAGCGCTTCCCTAACGGCCGGCGAGCGGCGCACCCTTCGTGGTATCGAGCAACGTGTAGAGCATCTCGCCGGATTCGGTGCTGATCGCCGCCCGACCTCTGCGCCCGCCGTAGAATGAGCCGATCAGCTTCATCTATCGTTCCTCGTTCCCAAAGTGGGGCTTTGGGAACGCGCTTCTAGAGCGTGTTCTGGACTTTTGGTTGTAGATAGACCTGTACTTTATAACGGCCATCAAGCATCACGCTTGGGATGGCAAAGAAGATCTTCAAGTCGGGCAGCGGAAAGAGCAGTTACCCCAGCGACGTCAGCGATGAGGAGTGGGAGTTTTGCGCGTCTTATCTGACGCTGATGAAGGAGGCAGCCCCGCAGCGGGAACACTCCCTGCGAGCCGTCTTCAATGCCGTGCGCTATATGGTCCGCGCAGGCTGTCCATGGCGGATGATCCCCAATGACCTGGCTCCCTGGTCGATCGTCTTCCAGCAGGCGCAGCGCTGGATCGCCGCCGGTTGCTTTGAAGCTTTGGCGCATGATCTCCGCCAACTCTTGCGCCTCTTGGCGGAGCGATCGCAAGAGCCTTCCGCGGTCATCCTGGATGGGCGCACTTTGCAGAGCACGCCGGAAAGCGGCGCGCGCGCGGGTTACGATGGCTACAAGCGCAAGAAGGGATCGAAGGTGCACATCGCGGTCGATACCCTTGGACATCTACTGGCCCTGAAGGTCACCGCCGCCAACGAGCAAGAGCGCGCGCAGGTCGCCGCCCTCCTTGAGGAAGTCCAGGTCATCACCGGCGGCAAGGTCGAAGTCGCCTTTGTCGATCAAGGATACACCGGGAAAGAACCTGCGGCCCAAGCCGCCGAGCATGGGGTGCGCTTGGTGGTGGTTAAACTCGAGGAAGCCAAACGCGGCTTCGTCCTGCTGCCCAGACGCTGGGTGGTCGAACGTTCCTTCGCCTGGGCCAGTCGCTTCCGCCGCTTGGCCCGAGACTACGAGCGGCTCCCGGCCTCCGTCGCCGGACTCCACTGGCTCGCCTTCTTGACCTTGATGCTCCAATCTCTCTTCCGCTGAAGTCCAGAACACCCTCTAAGCGACTGTTGGAATGAGCAGATCGTCAGAAGTTCGGTAGTCCCGCTGCTCGAGGGCGATCTTGAGCGGGTTAGAAGCTCAGCGATAAAGAAGTTCGGTATCACCCCCCTCACGCCACCGCAAAGAAACGTCAGTAAATCATTCCGGTAACGTCGTTGAGGATCGCGACGCCTTGGGCCACTCGCGCTCGCGGTAGCTGCGGACGAGGACAGTGGATTCGCAGGGGCGGCCGCACTCAGCTAATGTCTCATCGGCGAGACGGCGCGGGGGTGCGAAGCTGGTGGGTTTTTGAGAGATAGTCATGCTATCGGCCCTACGTGGCACGGTCGCCCAAGAATGCCTAACTCCGCGAGCTATGGTTCGAAGTGCAACTGGGGACGAGCGACTAACGTCGTCAGCGCGCCCGGCGCACGTCGTAGCAGACGAGCTTTTCATGGAAGCGGAGGTAGAGCCGGCGGTCGAGGATGACCGGGTGCGCCCAAGCATCGCGGCGGTCCGCGTGGGCGAATCGGAAGCGGCCATGTTCCGTGAACTGCGTCTCACCGGCTTCGAGCAGCAGGATCCAGCCGTCTTCGCAAAGCGCGTAGATGCGACCATCGGCGACGAGCGGCGAACCCTTCGTCGTACCGGGGAATGTGTAGAGCACCTCGCCGGTTCCGGTGCTGATCGGCGCCCCACCTTTGCATCCGCCGTAGAAAGAGCCCGATCAGCTTTCCTCCGACCTGCACCACGCATCCTTGCAGCGTGTCGAGCGTGGTCCGCCAGCGATCCTCGGCGCCAACCAGACTGCCGACGTCCTGGGCGGCTGAGCGTAAAGAGGTCGCCGCCTTCGCAAAAGCCGCGCGGTCATGAAGACGCTGAAGCCGCCGAGGGCGGGCATCATGGAGATAGCGAGCGTCCACTGCAGCGCCCCGGTTTTTCAAAGCACGGCACCGGTCTACTGCGGCAGCGCGAAGGCCATGTAGCTGTCGCCGCTTTTCGTGCCGATTTTGCCGCCGCCGCAGGCGATGACCAGGAACTGCCGATTGTTGACAGAGTAGGTTGCCGGAGTGGCGTAACCGGCGGCCGGCAGCTTCGCTTTCCAAAGCTCCCTGCCGGTCTGGCGATCGAATGCGCGGAGGTGCTCGTCCCGGCTCGCGGCGATGAAGATGAGACCGCCCGCAGTCACGACCGGGCCGCCGTAGTTTTCAGTGCCGGTCGGCGGGACGCCTTGGGCGGCGAGCTCGGGCCATTCGCCGAGCGGCACGCGCCAGCGGTATTCGCCGGTGTTGAGGTCGATCGCGTTGAGCGTTCCCCAAGGCGGCTTGATGGCGGGATAACCTTTGGCGTCGAGCCAGCGATTGTAGCCGGTGGTCGTGTAAGGGACCGAGCCGAGCACATCCGCGCCGGTGCCGAGTTCTTCGCGGCCCACGCCGGTATTCATCGCTGGCGTCGTAGGAGCCGCGCCGAGCACGTGGTCGGCGACCATCTGCTGCTGCTGCTCGCTGAGGAACGCGAACGACGGCATCACGCCCTTTCCCGTCTTGAGCAGCGCGAGCACGTCGGGCTTCTTGAGTCTTTGCTCCGCGCCATGCAGCGACGGGATGTTTTGCGCCGCGTTGCCTTTGCGGTCGATACCATGACACGCGGCGCAGATCTGCGTGAAGATCGCCTCCCCGGTCGCCAACGGTTCGGCGCCGGACTGCTTCGTCTCGACCATGTTCAAGACCCACGGCATGTCGGTGGCGT
>JAQGOK010000084.1 GCA_028293645.1 Chthoniobacter sp. | reverse complement strand
AAAGTTCGTCGTCCCGCTTCTTCGCCTCCTTGGCTACCTGCTCAACCGCACCAAACTCCGCCTGCACCTTGGCAAACTCGTCAGTGACGCCCTGCAAGCGGCTCAATTCAAAGAAGTAGTATCCGGCGAATGCTGCGGCAATGGCGGAGAGGCCGTAGATCGAGAGCTTGAGCGGATCGCGCCTCTGCAGCTGCTTCGCCTTTTGGACTTCGTGATAGAGATTGAGATGAAGAGCCATGGGACTTAGTTCCTTTTCAGAAGTTCCGCCGCAGCGCCGCAGGCGACGTTGAGGTCAAGCGCGTGTTGCTCCAGGAGTTCACGCTGATTCGCCGGGACGGTGCTCTCGCACTTTCCGATCGCGCTCCAGGCCTCGCAGGGCAGCCGCAACTCCTCGCTGAGCACTTTGAGCAGCGTGCGGGATTTCGCCGCGCCACCGGAAACGTAAAGCTGCCGGATCGTCTCCTCCCGCCGATGTTCGAGGAAGCCGATCGAACTCTGAATCTCACGAACCAGGGCGCTCAGGGCGACCCGCGTGTATTCCACCATCACTTCGTCTTCCTGATCGAGCGCCTGGAAAACCGTTTCCCGGCCTTCGCCACTCAGGCCGGTCAGCGCTTCCACGAGCGCCTTGCCTCCGAAATCGATTGTTCGCACGAGGATCAACTCGCGCTTCACTCCCACCATCACCGTCGAACTCGTGTGTCCGATATCGACGAGGAAGAACGCCTCGTTGTTGAAGACCTCCTCCTGGGCGAACTCGAAAGCGTTAAACGAGCACACTGGCGCCAGCTGCATCACGCCGACGCCCGCGCCGGTTCTTTCGAACCCTTCTCCGATTTGCGCAACGTGTGACCGAGGAAGTCCGCCGACCAAATACCGCTTGTGATGCGCCACGCCCGACTCCGAACTCATCGCCGCGTCATTGGTCGGGATCTTGTCGCAATCCAGGACCATCTCTCGGCAGTCCTGATTCATCAGCGCCATGCCGTTCAACCGCAGCGCTTCGCGCAGCAATTCCGTCGGCGTTTCCGGCTGCTCGATGATGCGGATCAGCGCGTCCGGGCTTGAAACGCCCACGCCGCAGATCTTCGCGCCCGGGCCGCCCATTTCTTTAAACAACGTCTTCAACTCGCGGCCGAGCGCCTCACCATTGGCGATCGGTTCGCTGAGCACGCGCGAGGCGACGTGAGTGACGACGAAACGGTTGCTGCCCGCGCGCTGCAATAAAACGGACTTGAGCGAGTAGCGGCCGAGGTCGACGCCGATGACGGTGGTAGGGACTTTAGCCATTGCGGGAAGAGTAAAAGCAGTCGATGTGCCGCGAGGTTCCGATTCTCAGAAAAACTAGGGCGCCTGCGCCGAATTCTGTGACGCCGGCATTTCTCCACGCTGCGAGAGGTCCGAGATCATCCCCTGCGCGACGATCAGTGCCACGCCGGCGATGACGATGATCATCATGATGCCGCCGATCAGGATCCCGGCTCGGAACTTCGGCCGCTGGGTTCGTTTGGCTCGCTCGGAGGAAATCTGCAAGTCCAGCAACGTGAGCAGTTGTTCTGGCGTTGGCTGATGGCTTTCGGTTTGTTGCGGGGCTTTCATAGATGTTTGGCGCGACTCCCCAGGAAAAAGCTTATCTCGCGCCGTTCGTTGCGTTTCTCGGATTTCTCGCGCTCAACCAGGTCGTCTCCGGGATCTTCGACGGAATGGCCGGAGCCTGGCCGATCGCCGAACCCCGGCTCTGGATTTTCCCGCTGCAAACCATCGTCTGTGCGGCCCTGCTGTGGCGGGGCTGGCGGTACTACGAACTGGGCGCCCCCCGCCGACCGATGGTCGCGTTGGTGGTCGGCCTTCTCGTGCTGGCGATCTGGATAGCCCCGCAAGCCTGGCTCGGCTTCGCCCCACGGCGCGACGGTTTCGATCCGACTTACTTTGGCGAATCCGGAGCAGCCTTTGTCTTCACCGTCGCCTTCCGTTTTCTGCGCCTCGTCGTCGTAGTTCCCCTGCTCGAGGAAATCTTCTGGCGTGGGTTTCTGCTCCGCTACCTGATCAACGACCGCTTCACCGAGGTCCCTTTCGGCACCTATTCGCACCTGTCCTTCGCCGTCACGACCATCGGCTTCTGCCTCGAACACCACTTCGCCGATTGGCCCGCGGCGGCGCTCGCCGGCATTCTTTATAACGTGGTCGCCTATCGCACCAAGAGCCTCAGCGCCTGCGTCCTCGCCCACGCGGTCACGAACCTCCTTTTGGGAATCTACGTCATGCGAACCGGCCAGTGGGGCTTCTGGTAGAAGCAATCCTCCCGGTCTCGACGCCGTTGCGGAATGAGAAACCCGCTTTGGCAGACCAACTGCTTAGGTGAACCGCATGCTGGACAGCACCTTTACTCAAAAATTCCTGATGATGCTCATCTCGGGATTCGCCGCCGCATGTCTCCTTTACGTTTTCCGGCACTTTGTGCAGCAGGCCTTCTACGAATCGAACGAAGGTTGGAAAAGCAGCCTTTACGAACGGTCAACTCCTCCACCAAGAATTCGCTGACGCTGGCCCACGGCCGGGCGTCTTCTTGTGAAAATAGGCTTCGCTCAGCTCAACACCACCGTCGGCGATCTCCCGGGGAATTCGGCCAGAATCCTCGCGGCGTATCGTGAACTCGTCGCCCGCGGCGCAGACATCGTCATTACGCCGGAATTGGCGCTGACCGGTTACCCGCCCCAGGATCTCGTTTTCAAATCGCGTTTCGTCCCGGCCAATCTGGCCGCTCTCGACGCGCTGCATGAGCAAGTCGGCGACGTGCCACTCTTCGTCGGCTTCATTGACTTGAATGCCGGCAGCGGCCAGCCCTTTCATAACGCGGCCGCAGTGCTTCAGCGCGGGCAACCCCGCCGCGTCGCGCACAAGTCACAGCTTCCGACCTACGACGTCTTCGACGAAGCGCGCTACTTCGAGCCGGCCAAGGCAGTCGCGCCCATTCAGATCGGTGGCGTCTCCTACGGCATCACGATCTGTGAGGACATCTGGAGCGAGGATTATCTCCCGCGCCGGCTTTATGGTGGGCCGCCGATCACCGCCCTCGTCAAGCAAGGCGCACAGGTCATCCTGAATCTTAGCGCGTCGCCGTTCACGCTGGGCAAAGCGCCGCGGCGCGCCGAGATGCTGCGCGCCTTGGCGAAGCAGCATCAGGTGCCGATCTTCTATTGCAACGCAGTCGGCGGAAACGATGAGCTCATCTTCGACGGAAACTCCCTCGCGATCTCCGCCCACGGTGAACTCACCGATAAACTCGCAGGTTTCACCGATGACAATGCGATCGTCGAAAGTCCGCGCGTGCACACCGCGGAACCCGCAGTCGCCTTTCAAAGCGAAGCCGAGGAGCTCTACCACGGGCTCGTCCTCGGCACGCGCGATTACCTCCACAAGTGCGGCTTCAAATCCGCGGTCCTCGGGTTGAGCGGCGGCATCGATAGCGCGGTCACTGCCTGCATCGCAGCGGAAGCGCTCGGTCGGGAAAACGTGCTCGGCGTCACCATGCCAACGCAATACAGCTCCGAGGGCAGTGTCGGCGATTCGCTGCACCTCGCGGAGAAGCTCGGGGTGCGCTGTCTGCAGATTCCGATTCAGGAAAGCTTCGCTGCCTTTCGCGATCAGTTTCGCGAGATCTTCGCCGGGCTGGCGGAAGACACGACGGAGGAAAACATGCAGCCGAGGCTTCGCGGCATGACCCTCATGGCGCTCTCGAACAAGTTCGGCCATCTGCTGCTCACCACCGGCAACAAGAGCGAGCTCGCTGTAGGCTACTGCACGCTTTATGGCGACATGTGCGGCGGCCTGGCGGTCATCAGCGATGTGCCGAAGACCATGGTTTATCGGCTGGCCAAGTGGATCAACCGCCATGGGGAAATCATCCCGCACGACACCATCACCAAGCCACCCAGCGCCGAGCTGAAGCCGGATCAAAAGGATCAGGACAGCCTGCCGCCATACGAGGTTCTCGATCCCATTCTGGAACTTTACGTCGAGCAACAGCTCAGTCCGGCCGAGATCATCGCGCGCGGCTTCGAGGAAGCGACCGTCCGCTGGGTCGCCCGGCGCGTGGACCAGAACGAATACAAACGCGCTCAGGCGGTGCCGGGCTTGAAAGTGACGAGTCGTGCGTTCGGTGGCGGGCGGAAGATGCCCGTCGCGCAACGCTACATCGAGTAGTTCGGGCGGTGGCAGATCCCGCTTCCTTGTTCCGTCTGCCCCCCGCCATATTGCCGGTCGCATGTTGATCGGCCAACGCCTCGCTGACCGCTACGAGCTTCTCGAGGAAGCGCTGCGCACCGCCGGCGGCCGGGTTTTCCGCGCACGCGACGTGGTCCACTCCGAAGTCGTCGCGATCAAGCCACTCGATGCGAGCGCAACTGCCGGGGGCGGGATCCATCGCCTCGGAACCGAGGTGCGGCGCGTCCAACAGGCGGCCCATCCCGGGCTCCTCCGCTACGATGCGGTGCTCGTCCAGGAGCGACTGGTCGTTCGTGAATGGCTGCACGGTTTCTCGCTCCTCGAACTGCTGCGCTGGCGGAAGCAACTAACCGCGGCCGAGACCCTCCGGCTTCTCGCCACCCTCCCCGCTACGCTGGATTTCATGACCGACGCAGGGCTCGCGCTATCGCCGCAACCGCTTGCGAAGATCCTCATCGGCCTCGACACCAAAGCCGCTCCGAAAGAGATCGCCACGCAGCCGCTAGCGACCTGGCCACCTTTCGTCCTCAAGGTGAACCCGCTCCGTTTGCGTGCTTCACTTTCGAGCATGGACGGACAAACCACGCTCACGTCTGTAGCCGAGCTCCAAACGGCCACAACAGATCCGGCAATCGATGCGCCGCGCTGCCTCGCGGGCCTGCTTTATGAACTGCTCGGCGGTCATGTGCGTCCCGCGCGGGAGACACGCTACAGCCCTGTCGCGGCGCTCCGGGAAGACGGCAACGCGGTGCTCCGTCGAGCTTTGATCGAGACGCCTTACCCGAATTGCCGCGCCCTCTGGGCCGACTTGGAACGCGCCGAACCGATCGATGCGCCAGCACCGGCTCACGTCCCGAAGCTCGTCAGGTCCTCCTACATCGCCCGCATTCCCGAGCCGCTGCTGCGTTTCGCCAATCCTTCCACCGCGCTGAAACTCGCCTCGCAAGATCCCACCTCGCCATCTGTTCATCTGGTGGCGCGCGGTTCCTTTGCGATTGGCCGCTCGGTGATGCAGGCGGACTGCCTGACTCGGTTCTTCCCCGAAACTCCGACTCATAACGAACTGACCTGCCAGCTCAGCCGCGTCCACGCGACGGCCGAAGCCACAGATCGCGGGATCATTTTGCGCGACGGAAACGGTGCCCTGGCGAGCGTCAACGGCAGCCGGCTCGACGGCGAACCGCTTGATGCGGTGCATGGCCGAGTGGTGCAGCGACGCGCGCTGCTCACCCTCGGCGAAGTGTATCACTTGGAGATCGTCCCCTTGCTTGGCCCTCAACCGCGTTCGCTCGAGATCCCCAACATCGCCGCCTGGACAGGTCCCGCAGAAGCACGGTCAACGCTCGCCGGCGCCACTGTGTTTCTCCCAAGTGCCGGCCAGCCGCTGCTCCGGCATGCGATCTGGCTGTTTTCCGAGATCGGCTTCGGTCTGGATTTCGCACGGCACCTGGTCTGGGACACTCGCGGGAATGGTGAAAGCCGGGCGATGTTTCATTATTACCGCGGCTGCTTTTGGATTCGGAACAACTCGTTGCCGGAAGGCGTTCTGGAAGTAGCCGGCTCACCGGTGGCGCGGGGCGAAATCGCACCGCTTGCTGCTGATCAAGCGTTGCGCGTCGGCACGCTCCATTTCACCGTGGAGGCGGCTTGACGGATCCCCAGCTCCGACCGATCCGCAAGGCCGCTGCATGACTGACTCGCTTAACTCCGTCCGCCGGCCGCTCGAGGCCGTCGTTTACGATGATGGACGCCAGGTCGCGCGCTGCCTCGTTCGGCGCGGCCGTTACGTCATCGGCCATGATCGCAACAACGAGATCAGCGTGGACGCGCCGAGCATCTCGTCACAACACGCGCGGCTCACCATTACTTCCGACGATGAGATTTTCCTCGAGGATATGGATAGCGCCAATGGCACGCTCGTGAACGGCGAACCCGTCGTCGGCATGACTCGGCTTTCCGCGGATTCACGCGTGATTCTGGGCCGCACCGAATTGCGCTTCCAACGCGCGGGCCTGCCGGCTGGCGTCTTCGAAGCACTCGATTCCGGTTTCCTACGCGTGCCGCGTTACACGCTGGGCGAAGCCGTTGTGCAAGGCAGCACGAGCGTGATCAAAGAGGCGCGCGACACCACGCTCGATCGCGCGGTGGCCATGAAAGTGATGCTGCCGGAGAGCCAGCGCGACGGTGCAGCCGTCCTCCGGTTTGTGCGTGAAGCGCAGATCGCCAGCCAGCTTCAGCACCCGGGCGTGCTGCCGATCTACGAACTCGGTCTCAACGAGCAGACCCAGCTTTTCTACACCACGCGCTTCGTTGAAGGGAGTTCGCTCGCAGAACTTTTGGAACTGCTCGCTGCTGGGGAGGAACGTGCCGTGCGGCGATGCAGCCTGCCCGCTCTGCTCAATATCTGGCAACGCATCTGCGACACGATTGCCTTCGCTCACTCGCGCGGCGTGGTGCATTGCGGGCTGGTGCCGGAAAGCGTCACGCTCGGCGTTTTCGGCGAAGTGTTCGTGACGAATTGGAGCGCCGCCCTGATTCGCCCGATTGGCGAAGAGCAAACGCCGGTGGTCTTCGCGCCCGGTCCGCCGCTCATCGCAAACCTTTCGCCTTACATGCCGCCCGAGCAGGCCGCCGGCAGTTACGAGGACGTGGACGAGCTGACCGACGTCCATGCGTTGGGCGGGCTGCTTTACAAAATCCTCACGCTGCAGGATCCGCTCGTCGGCGAGAATGAGGACGCGCTGCTCGAGGCTGCGTTGAACTCTCGCGTCATCGGCCCCTCCGAGCTTTCCCGCGCCACGCCCCATCCGCATTGGCCCGGCGGACGCCTGCCCGATTTCCTTGCCGCGGTCGCGATGAAAGCGTTGCGGCTGGAGCGGGAGCAGCGTCACGCGTCGGTGATCGAGTTGCAGAGCGAAGTCGCCGCGTGGCAGGACGGCGCCGCGACCGGAGCTGATCTCGGAAAGCTCTGGAAGCAGTTCACCGGCTTGCTTGGCCGGCCGTAGCCTCCAGACCCGCTACTGTCCCGGCAGCGAGATGCCGCGGACTTTTTTGTAGAGCGAAACGGCGTAGCTGTCCGTCATGCCCGCGACGAAATCGATCATCCGCAGCAGGCGCTGGTAGGGATTCGGATCGGGCTCGCGGCCGGGACCGATGGATTGTTCCGGGACGAGTTGGAGGAGCTTGCGGCTGCGCGGCGAGGCATGTTTTCCACGGCGCGCGACATCACTCACCGCAGCGACGAAGTCATCGAGCAAGCCTCCAAGCACCGCAAACCCCGCCGCTTCGATTTCGACGCCACGCGTCGTCGCATAGATCGTCTCGACCGATCGGCGCTTGATCGCCTCCAGCTCCGGACCGGCTGGAATCAGGTCGATCAGCGGTTGATCAAAATCGCCGTGCAGGATCTCTGACTCCTTCTCCAGGAACAGCTCGGCGGTTTGTTGCACAGCCGTGCCGATTGCCATGGTCCGGAGAAACTCCACGCGCTCTTTCGACTCGCGCATCTGCTCGGCGCGAGTGGCCAGCGACTCATCTCCGGTTACGCGCACAAAGCTGTCGCGCACTTCTTCGTAACTCAGGAACCCCATTCGGAAACCGTCTTCGAAATCGACCAGCCGGTAACAAATGTCGTCCGCCGCCTCGACGAGGAAGGCCAGCGGATGCCGCGCCCACCAGGCGTGCAGCGGCGTCCGTTTGATCATCCCACAGCGCTCCGCGACTTCGGCGAAGAACTCGCGCTCGCTTTGAAAAAAACCGAATTTTTTCGTGCTCGTGCCTTCGTGGATGCTCGCCTTGTTCGGGATCAACGATTCGACCGGATACTTCGCAAATGCGCCGAGCGTCGCATTGGTCAGCCGCAATCCGGGATTGTCCGGCATCTGCAAACGGGTGATCACGCGGAAGCCCTGCGCGTTGCCTTCGAAGCGTGCGAGATCCTCCTGCTCGACCTTGCGCAGCGGAGTCCGCGCGTCGTGCGCCACGACCGATTTCTCAAACCAGACACGGATCGCGTCCTCGCCCGAGTGCCCGAACGGTGGATTGCCGAGGTCGTGAGCCAGCGCGGCCGCCGCAACGATCGCGCCGAAATCCGAGCCGTGAAACTCGGGCAACTCCCCGCGCTCACAAATCGCGGCGCCAACGATCGCGCCGAGCGAGCGTCCCACGCTCGCGACCTCCAGACTATGCGTGAGTCGCGTCCGGACGTAGTCGTTATCCGCCAGCGGAAAGACCTGCGTCTTGTCCTGCATCCGCCGAAACGCGGAGGAGAAAATCAGCCGGTCTGAATCGCGCTGAAACGGCGAGCGCTGCGGCTCCGCGCCGACGGGGCGACGACTGCCAAGACGTTCCGCGCAGAGCAGCCGCGGCCATTCCATGCTCATGACGTAATCGCGCGGCGGATGAAGAGTTGGAAGAGCGATTCGATGAGCAGGACGAGCACAGCCGCGAGAATGAACCAGTGAAACACCGGCTTGCCGAGCACGAGATTCTGAAAGTCTTCCTGACCTTCCACGAAAAAACCGCGCTGTCCCTTTTCCCCGAGCTGCTCCGGGAGCAGAGCGCGGTCGATTGGCCGCAGATCACTTTCGTCCGGACTGGGGTTCACGCCATAGGCGTGCAGCAGCTTCGCCCCGCGAACCGTGTAAAATCCAAGTTCTCCGGGCGTGAACGT
>JAQGOK010000014.1 GCA_028293645.1 Chthoniobacter sp. | reverse complement strand
CTGCTGTTCCTGGCCTTGCGGATGATCACGCCAGCCCCAGGGGTGAAGACAATGTCCGCCCCAGCGTCGCCAGTGACGCCAAACCGCCGCCACGCCCCATTGGAGTAAGTGTAACTCGCCGCGGCGGCTTTGTTGAGCTGGGCGACGGTATTATCAAACACAAAGAGCTGATCACTCGTTGTGAATCCGGAAGACGCTCGAAAGGCGCCACTCGCAATCAACCCGGACTCGTTCAGCGACATCGGCGTCGGCCGCATCACGGCTACGAAGTTGTCCTGTTTGGTCGCCGCGTTCGTCGTAAGTGCGGTCAGTTGCTTGTTTACGACGACCGCGCCGTTGACGACGATGGTCGTCATGGCGGGGGCATTGTTCCGGACCGTGAAGTAGTTGTCGGGGTAAAGAATGGTGTCGTTCGCGGGGCCCTCGGATCCGAACTGCGACCAGGTGCCGGAAGCTGCCGAGTAGGTATAGATACTTGCAGCTGTTAGATTATTCCCGGCGCTCGCCGTGTCCGGCAGAAGTATCTGCGTTGCTGGGGTGAAGCCGCTGGTCGGGGTTACTCCCTGGCCATTCGGAAAGAGGGTGGCGAGCGTCCAGAACGGCACAATCTTAACCGTCGTGCCGGCGGTAATCCCGGCGAGGGTGTCACCATTCAAGTCAACTTGTACGGAGTTTGTGTCGTTATCCGTGATCGTGAAGTAATCGCCTTCCTTCGATCCGCTCGCGACGAAAGCATAGTAAGTGTTCGGCTGCACCCCGGCGACATACTTGAACTGGCCAGCTGTAAACGGTGTGCCGCTGAAAGCGATCTTCCCTGAGGAGCCGGCGATAACGTCGAGCCCCGTACCGCGGCCTTCGTATTCGGGCAGGCGTGCCAGCGGTGCTGACACGATCGTATCAGACAAGCCCAGACAAGTTAACTTCATGAAACCTATGATTTCCGTAGGCGGTGGAGCAGCCAAGTTAGCCGCAGGCCCCAGCAAGACACCGAGAGTAAGCGCAAGGGAGACGCTAAGGCGAAGCCGACGCAATGAAACGCGGCCCAGCTCTTCCGTCCTGCGGGTTGCTTGATTCTTCATGGGTTGGAATAAGTGGCCCGGTGAAGTAGCAAAGAAGCCGCAGCTTTCAAGGTCTTGCAGGTGCCGGTGGCTTCAAAACGCGATTCGAAGCTTCCGCCTTCTCGAGGGATGGAATGCGTTGGCAGCTCGCAGGTTTGTGGCTCGGCAGTCATCGTCTTGTAATTGGACTTGAGCAGCCGACGTGCCACAGCTTCTCGTCGAAGCTACGCAGCTCCCAATGAGCTTGCGGATCGCTGCGCCACGGCCAGGCGCGTTGTGCCGGGAGGCGGTCGCACGGGATGAGGGTGGCGATGGGCCTATAAGCCGGAGTGCGCAGTCGTCGGATCGTTCGACATCTTCCGGATCTCTGCCGCCGCTTCTCGGCGCAGTAACTCCAGCTCGATCCGACTCCACGGCGTCCGGGGCGTGGACGCTTCGTTGCGCGAACCCGATCCCATTTGCTCGAGCGCAACCTCCACTTTGTGCACCCAATGGCTCGCCCGCTGGCGATCGCCCTTTCTGCTCCAGGCCAACGCGAGCAGCACCCAGTCCTGTGGTCGGCCATCGCTGATGGCGATCGAAGATGCGCCTGCTGCCGCGAGGCGTTGAAGTTCGGAGCCGCGCGCTTTGATAAACGCCGCTCGCGATCGATCAAGGACCCCGATCGCCTCGTCGATTCGGTTCGCCCGGAGCAGCACTGCACCGTAGGTATTCAGGTCGGTATAGTTCTCCGGGCGTTCCTTCAACGTCTCCTCCACCGCACTCACGAGGACACTCGGATCCACCCCGGAGTCCGGTGCAAGACAACATGGCCAGGCGAGGCGGGTTCCGACGCCCTTTGTCCCGCGGAACTTCTCCCACATCTCGGTGCAGACGACGCGGTAATTCGAAGCGTCGCCTTCACCGTACCAGAGCTCCGCTGCCGCCCTTCGCTGCCAGGGAGTGACCGCTTTCGGATCGCGCTCGATTCCAGTCTGAAGTGCGGAGCGCAAGGCACTTAGCTGGTTTTGCTCGAGATGCAGCCATGCCAGGAATGTCCACGGATCATGGCTGCGGGGCCAGAGCTGCGCGAGCGTGTGACAATCTTCCGTCGCGCCTGCGAAGTCGCGTGACTCGATCCGGGCCCATACGCGTCGGGCGTGGATCTGCCCGCGTCTGGCGGTTTCTGAGTCGCCCAGGAGCTCCAGGGCTGCAGTGAACGCCGGCACTGCCTCTTCCCAGCGCCGCAATTGGTAAAATGCTTCGCCACGGCGCTCCTCGAGTGCCGCGAGTTCGTAGGCGGGGTGGCGTTCCGCGCGTGCGCACTCAACGGCCCGGCCCAGGTGCCAGGCCGTGGCGAACCAGTTCTGTTCCGTTTCGCAATGCCTGGCCTGCACGAGGTGAAAAGCGAGTTCGCCTACGGGTTCATCGCCGGATTGGGATGGGAGCCGCTCAGGAACGAGGGGGCGGACTGCCGCTGGGGTTTTCAACGGCACGAGGCGGGAGGGCGGCTGAAGCTTGGCGTTCGCGAGAATCTGGGCCTCCTCGAGCATGGTCTGGAGCGAAGCTTCTCCGGGCGCGAGCTGCCAACGGCGGGTCTCGGCCCGCCGCAGAAACTTCTCGGCCTCTGCGTCACGCGTGTTCCGTGTGCTGCCAAGCATCGGCGGACGGCTCGTTGCGAGAACGGCGACGGCTCTTCCATCTTCGGCGAACCGCGCGTCGCGCACCTCTTCACCGTGGCGGAGCAGCGCGATCAGATTGCCACTGGATCGCTCCCACACGCGTGCGGTTTGGTCATCGGAGGCGGTCAGGATGCGGCGCCCATCCGGGCTGAACGTGACCACGTTCACCGCCCCTTGATGTCGGAAAACCGATGTCGGATCTCCATCCTTCCAGCCCTTCCATTTTACGTAGGCCGCCGTCCCATCGTAACTCCCGGTCAAGATGGCATCGCCATTCGGGCTGAAGGCAATCGCCTGCACATCGGCGGTATGCACACCCCGGATCCGCACGCTCTCGCTCCGGCCCGTCCGCGCATTCCAGACGTTCGCGCTGTCATCGACACTTGCCGTCGCGAACAGGCTGCCGTCACGGTTGAAAGCCGCTGCCTCGACCGTCTCGAGATGCTCCACTGCCGGACACACCGGCGTTCGGCTTGCCGTATCCCAGATTTGCGCAAACCCGCTGGGCGTGACCCTCGAGCCGCCGGCGACCAGAAAGGTTTCATCGTTCGGGGCGAAGGTGGCAAAGACCACTGCGGACGGCCCGGCGATGGTGTGAGCCTCGTCCGTCGCGTGATTCCACAAGATGGCTTCACCGCGTTCGTTCCCGGTCGCCGTCGCGAGGAGTAACAATGGGGCCGCGCCATGCGCCGCGGTGACAAAGGTGACCGGACGCTTGAATTCACGGCGCCGCGGCGGGGCTTCACTTTGCAGGTCGCAGAGCGCGGCAAATCCCCCGCCTGCGGGAGTTGTGCCGACCGCGACGACGAGCCGGTTCTGCGCGGTGAAGGCGATCGCCGCCACGCTTCCTTCGAGCTTGCGCCGCGTGTGAGCGCGATGGCCGTCGGCCACACGCCAGACTTCCACCTGGCTCGCGGAGGCGGTTGCCACCGTCGCGGTCGCAGCGAGCGTGCTGTCGGGTGAAACTGCCGCGACCTGCACGGAGTCGGCGGCCGCCAGCGGCGGCACTTCGAGGTTGCCGGTTTCCAGACGCCAGAGCCGCGCTTCATCGAGTCCCGCCGCGAGCACTTGCCGGCCATCGCCGCTGAAGGTGGCGCGGAGGACCGTCCCGCTGTGGTTGAGCGCCGGAAGTGCCGGCTCGCCGGTGTCCGCATTCCACACCCGCGCTCGCCGGTCGCGGCTGGAAGTCACGACCTGTCGGCCATCAGGGCTGAAGCGCGCCTCGTAAACCCAGCCATTGTGCTGGAGCTCGGCGATCTGGAAGCCATGTGCGCGGCTCCAGATTCGCGCGGTGTTGTCGCGGCTTGCGGTCGCGACGCGTTCACCATCCGGGCTGAAGGAGGCAAACGGGACGTTGTCGCGGTGCGCAAACGGTGGAAGCGCCGCGGGCATGCCGGTGGCCACTTCCCAAATGCGCGCCTCGCCGCCGGAATCATCCGCACCACTTGCGGTGAGCAATTGCGTCCCCTGCGGGCTGAATACCGCGTGATTGACCGGTGCAGCGTGGACGAGCGTGCGAGCCGTGTTCTGGCGCCATTGCCAGAGCACCGCCTCGCCGCGATCGCCTCGCAGCGGCGTGCCGCATGCGATCGCCAGCAGGTCTCCCGAAGGGTCAAAGGCCACATGATTCACCCCGGTCGTGAACTGCTTTGCGACCGGAGGCTTTTCCTGGCCGACCTCGTGGATGCGGACTTCCGAATCGCTGCCCGGCTCGCGCTCCAGCACCAATGCGACGGCCGCGCCATCGGCGGAGAAAACGAGCCTGCTCACGCGAGCGGGCGCAGGCCACGTGGTGAGCAGCGCAGCGCGACCAGCCAGCGCTTCCTTCACTGACCAGAGTCGCACTTCGCCCTTGCCACCGCGGCGGCCATGCGCCGTCGCGATGATCCCGTCGCCCGAAACCGAGACCGGCGAGAAGGCTGCGAAGTTCACGTTGTCGATCTCGCTGCCGGGACCGCTGGAAAGCTGCAGTGCCTTGTCGGTTTTCAGATTCCAGAATGCCGCAAAGTTCGTTGCCCCGCCGCGGTCGCCGCCGACGGTCACCAGGAGGTGTGCATCGCGCGGATGGAATTGCTCTTGCGCGATCGCCGCGTGCGGCAGCCGGGCAATGAGCCGCGGCATTTGTCGTAAAGCCGCTGCGAGCCGGGTGCTGTGCACCTCGCGATCGCCGAAGAACGGCAGCTCCTTTTTGATCGCGGCCGCAAAAAGCACGGCCGCAGCTGCGGGCTCGCCGGCCTCGAGCGATTTCAAGCCTTCATTGATCACCACCGCCGCGTCGCGGCGCAGGTTGCCGAGATAGATGCTTGCTGCGAGCGCCACGACGGCGAACAACGCGCCGCCGGCGAGGATCCATACGAAGACCAGCTTTCGCTTTTCCCAACGCGCCTGCTCTGCGGCCTCGATCGCGCGGCCTTCGGTGAGAAACCGAAGCTCGAGTTCCGAGAGTCCCTGCTGCCGCAACTCCTGCCAGGCCTGCGCGAGATGCCTGCCTTTCCAAAGCAACGACGGATCCTCGTTGCGGTCCTTCCATTGCCTTGCATCGAGCGTGAGCCACTCGCGCTCGCTGCGTTCGCGGCCGCTCGCATGCAGCCATTGGCGCAAGCGCGGCCAGCGCACGAGCAGCCGGTCATTGGGAGGTGCGAGGTGCTTGCCATCGCGGGACCGGAGCAGAAACTGCGCTTCGAGATTCGTGAGGACGCGTTCAACGGCTTCGTTCGGGAAGTCGCGCAGCTGTTGGTGCAGGTCGCTGCGCGAAAGGCTCCGCGCCACCACGCGGTTCTCGAGCACATCCGGCGAAACAAGCTGCAGGAAGATGCTTTGGACGATCTTTTGCTCCTCCTCGTCGAGGCTGAGAAAGAAGGCATCCGCGATCTTCTCGAAGGTGGTCTGCGCGCCTCCGCTTTCATCGTACGCCTTTGGCGTGATCCGCCCGCAAGCGCGCCGGTCCGGATGCGCCCAGAGGTGCACGAGTGCGAATTGCAGCAGTGCCGGCGCGGCGGGGTCCCCAACGACGTCATTCAGCAGCCGCTCGACGACCGCATCATCGACCTTCACGCCGACGCGCGCGGCCGGCTGCACGATCGCGTGCCGCAATTCCGCGGCGGTGAAAGGAGGAGTGTCCACCCACTCGAGCAACGGACCGAGCACAGGAAGCTGTTGCACGCCCTCGCGGCTGGACGGATCGACAACAAAGATCAGCCGATGACGACCCGCCGGTTCGATCACGGCGGCGAGGGCTTCGACGATCCGCTCGCGATCCGGGATCGGTGCGCCCGCCACGAGCTGGTCCATGCCATCGATGACGAGTAGCGCCGGCTGATCAACAGCGTCCAGCAACTCGCGGATGTGTGTCGGCTTCGCCCGCAATCGTGCCGCTTCGCGCCTGGTAAACGCCTCCGTCTCCGCCTGGTCCGCCGGAGCCAAAGCACGTGCGAGGTCGCGCAGAGGCTCTCGTCGCAGCGAGACGAAGATCAATCGCCACTCAGCACCGCCCGCGGAAGTATTCAGCGAAAGCCGTGGAAACACTCCGTCTCGCACGATGGAGCGGCGGCCACTGCCATCAGTCCCGAGCAGCGCCATCGCGCGACTCTCGCGGAGCCGGGCTGCGAGCCGCGCGGCGAGCTCATCCCGCCGCAGGAATTCGCGCAGGCGAAGGTAAGGATTCTCCTCCGGCTCCGAGGTCGCGACGACTTCCGGCTCGAACGGCGCGAGCGTCGCATCTTCAACGAGATCGGTGTCTTCGGTGGCTGCTGCCGCGCCGAGCCGCACCGCCCAATAGTCGAGTATCGCCTGGGCGGCGGAACGTTCTTCGATTGAGCCCAGCTGCCGACCGGTGGCGCGTGCGCGCCGGAAGAATCGGCGCAGTTCCTTTCCGAGATCTTCGCTCGGCGGTGCACTGCGGAGCTTCCGGTGGGCTTCCTGCACGGCGTCCACGGAGGGATAAGGAGGAGCGTCTTCTCCCGCCACCGGCACGGCAGGCCTCGTTTCCACCGGGGCACTCGGGGCGCTCATGGGCGTTTGAGGAAGCTGAGGATTGCGTCGATCGGAGCGCCGATCTCCGCGAAGTTTTTGGCGAACTCGTTCAGGTCACAGTCCGCGAGGAAGAAGCGTTCACCCGAACGGGAACGCAGGTCGTGGTAGCGGACCTGCAGCATTCGCGCGGCTTTGACCAGCGCGGGATTGCTCGGCGGGATTGCGGCGAGTACCGAGCGGTGCCCGACAATCGCTGCATCCACTTGCGCGGTCTGCCGGCTGATCTCGGCCGCCGCCGGATTGCGCGGATCGGCCACAATCGGTCCGAAGAGCGACACGGCGCTGTCCCACGAACGATCGACGTAGGCCGCATACGCTTCGATCCGCGCCTCTTCGGCCGTCAGCCCGTTGCTCGTGTCCGCGCGCAACATCGCGACCTCAAGCTGTGGATCGCTCAGTCGGAATTCCGCATCGACCTGTTGCCACGCGGTGTGATCTGCCCGCATCCACAGCAATCCGGTGCACAAATAGAAGATCGCGCCGGCGGCTTCGCGGAACCGCTCGAGTCCGGGCGGATCGAGGTCCAGCCGTTGCCATTCGTCGCAGATCGCGTCGAGTGCATCGCGGAGTTCGGTCGCCGGCAGCAACTCGGCATGCGTGCGGATCTTCGCCTCAAGCCCCGGCATTTGCGCGAGCGAGCGCTGGAGCTTTTCGAGAACCCCATCGAGTTCCGCCGACGCTTGCGCAAACTCCGCATTCGAAACGTGCTCGACGGCGCGTTCGAGTCCATCACAAGCGGGGACGACCAGCCGATCGAACCAGGAGCACAGACCGGAGAGTTCGGGCGACCGGCCAAAGATGATGCGCAGCTCACCGACGGCGATCCGCAGGTTGGTTCGGCAGGCCATGAGCTCCTCGATCGTTTCAAATTCGACGAGCTTCTTCTTCAGCTTCCCGAGCTTCAGGCAGCAGTTGCGCTCGATTTGATGAAGCTGATCGTGCACCTCCTTCCAAAAACGCAGGGGCGCGAGGTTGTTGCGCACCATCCGCAGGCAGACTTCGGAAGCTGAGACAGCCGCGCGCAAGGCGGCGTTTTCCTCCATCGCCTCGATGAGCGCCTCCACTCCCGTGCCGAAGCGCCTGGCCGCACGTTCCGCGGGCCGCTGCTCTTTCTCGTTCGGCGTCAGGGGGGCTGCGTCCAACGTCGCGCGGAGATCGGCGAAGAGCTGCGGCCACTTGTCAGTGGCTGCGTCGGGGGCGGTAAAGTCGTGGTGACTTAGAAGCCGGACCGATGCCGAAGGAGTGCATGGCTCCAGAAGGATCGGCACGAGCCGTCTCCGGCGCCCAACCGGATCCTCCAGTAACGTCAGATGACCTTCCAGATTACACCAATCGCTCGCTACCCACGCTGGAGTAAGGACCGCCAGCGTCCGCCGACAACCTGCCACCGCCGCCTCCATATTCGCGATGCAGGATGCCCCAGCGCGAAACTGCGCGACGTCCTGACATATGTTTAACTCCGCCTCACGGAGACGCGGAATCAACGTCTGCTCGACCCACGCTTTGTCGCGATGAGCGTAACTTACAAAAACATCGAACTGTGCCATTTCGCTGCCTCCCCCTCATCCTGATTGCAATCGGCTTACCGCTTGGAAAAGAGTTCCACCGGCAGCCATGTCTGAAATGTGCCGGGATGGTGTTTACAGGACAAGCACCATTCGTGGTCGTCCGATGACTGCGATGAAGGTTATGCGCCGCAGGAACGCCTCAGCGAATCGGGTGTCCGCTTATCTGCCGACGGGTTCGGAGCTTCTCGCTTCGGAAGATGGGGCGCGGTGAGTGGCAATGAATTGCGAAGTGGTGCTGGCCAGCAGACCTTCGACGCGCTCGATGAGCAGCGCCTCGGCGTTTTCAGCGGCAACGGCGTAGTCTCCCACCTTTCCTGAATACATCTCGCGCTCGCGACCCAGTGACTCTGCTATGGCGCGATACTGCAGCCAGTTCTCCTGAAATTTAAACAGCTTCGCGAGGCCCGCAGAGATCAAGACAACTGAGCCAAGAATCGCGGACAACACGCGAACGGTCCAGGCGTCGTCCGCGACCCACACGTTCACGATCGGAATCAAGGCGCCCGCGAGCATAGTAGCTACCTCGGAGGCATAATACCGCTGTTTATTCCAGGTCGCCTTGTTAGCGTGCCAGACTTCCTGATCCTGAACGCGGCGCTTAACGTAGGGCGGCTCGGCGGCGGTCTTGGTCTCGTTCATAGCTTGGCGGGTTGCGGTGTAGGGTTACCCTCGCTCCGTTGGAGTAGTGAACTCCCCGGTAATGGACAAGAAGCGAATCTAGCCGTGAAGCCGGGGCGAAGCTGTTCACCTGTCATAACGGGACCGGCTTGAAGCAACCCCGAAGGAGGATGGTTGATCGCTCACATATAAGCTCCTGGAGGGCGCGGAGGAGCTATCCAGTGGGTTTGCCGGTAAGTCGCCGAACCAACAATCTTGGAAGAGCGGCGGCAGGCATTGGGATCCCGCGCCTGCGGCGTATTCACGCAGCCAGCGGTCGATCCCTGCAGGCGGCGAACCGACCAGCCCGGCTAGAGCGGTTCATGAACTCTTGGGCGCCAACGCTGACGGCGTTGCAGCAACCAGCCCAGGGTTGGCGCGACGCAGGAGCGCTTACCCTGGGTTCTCCCCGAAGGGCGCCAACCCCGCAGGGGTTGAATCCAACGATCCCCGACCAGAGATGCAACCCCTGCAGGGTTGAGCGCTTTTCGCACGGTGTTCCCAAGGTAGCTCGTCCCTTGCAACCTTGGGCTGAAGGATTTGAACGCCTTCGGCGTTCCCGTCTCGAAGTGCATGACACGCTCCAGTGATCCTTCACGGCCGGCTCTGCCGCGAGCCACGTAAGAAGGTGGATGAGCAAAGGCACAGATCCCACAGCCGTCGCTCGCGGCCCCGATCCAGCAGAACATCGATCTTCCCAACGCTCTGATGAAGAACACGACAGGCGAGGCGGACACTATGACCGAGGATGAAAGCTTCCGATAAACGAGTCCGTTACGCCGTGGCAGGCTTGGGGCACATTGCCCAGGTCGCGGTCCTTCCGGCCTTCGCACATGCGAAGAACTCAGAGCTTGCGGCACTCGTCTCCGGCGATCCGACGAAGGAAAAAAAGCTTTCGCAAAAGTACGGTGCACCGGCTTTTCACTACGACGACTTCGAGCAGGCGGTTGAGGAGCAGCAAATCGATGCCGTCTATATCGCGCTGCCGAATACCCAGCACCGCGCCTTCACGGAAAGAGCCGCGCGAGCTGGCGTGCACGTGCTTTGCGAAAAGCCGATGGCTACTTCTGAGAAAGACTGCGGCGCGATGATCGCAGCCTGTGACAAGGCCGGTGTGCATCTGATGATTGCTTACCGGCTGCACTTCACACCTGCTCACCTGGAGGCAATCGCTCTCGTGCGTGCCGGCAAGCTGGGCGAACTGCGTTTCTTCTCCTCGATCTTCGGCATGCAGGTGAAGGCGGATAACATCCGCACGGATCCCAAAGATGGCGGCGGGCCGCTCCGGGATCTCGGCGTCTATTGCATCAACGCGGCGCGGTATCTTTTCGGTGACGAGCCACTGGAAGTCCGCGCGACGACCGCCTCGAAGCACGGCGACCGGCGTTTCGCCAAAGTCGAAGAGATGGCGGGCGCGCTGATGCATTTCCCGGGTGATCGGATCGCGCAGTTCACATGCAGCTTCGGCTCGGGAAACGTGGCCTCGCTCGAACTCGTCGGCACCAAAGGAATGCTCCGCATCGAGCCCGCTTACGAATATGCCGGCGAGCTGAAATGGACGCTGACGATCGACGAGAAGCGGCGGGAAAAGACCTTTCCTGCGGGAGACCAGTTCGCACCGGAGTTGATCCACTTTTCTGACTGTGTGCTGAAAGGCAAACGGCCGGAGCCTGATGGCAGCGAAGGAATGGCCGATGTACGCATCATCGAAGCGATCTTCAAGTCCGCGGCCAGCGGGCGTGCGGTGAAGATCGCGCCGGTTAAACCACAGAAGCAGCCGAAGGCATCGCAGGCGATCACTCGACCGCCGGTGCGCGAGCCTTCCCTGGTCAAGACGGAGGCGCCGCATTCCGGTTAGATTCCACCTGTGCGCTGATCTGTAGAATGAGTGAGACGAATAAGCCTTCCGTCCGCATTGATGTGTGGAGCGACTACGTTTGCCCGTTTTGCTACCTTGCCGAGCCAACACTTGCGCGCGTCGAGCAGGAGTTTGCAGGAAGGTTGGAGGTAATCTGGCGCGCCTTCGAACTGCGGCCCGATCCCGTTCCCACGCTTGATCCGAAAGGCGAGTACCTCCGCGACACGTGGGCGCGCGCAGTTTACCCGATGGCGCGGGAACGCGGCATGACGCTGCGGCTTCCGCCGGTGCAACCGCGAAGCCGCCTCGCGCATGAAGCCGTCGCATTCGCCCGCGCCCACGGCGAAGCGGCCGCGCTCAACCACGCGCTCTTCCGGGCTTTCTTTGAATACGGAGAAGATATCGGTGACGTGAACATCCTCGCGAAGCACGCCGTCGCTGTCGGCTTGGTCGAAGCGACACTTCGCCGCGCGATAGCGGAAGGGGCCCACCACGACGAAGTCCTCGCTGACGAGCAACTCGCCCAAAAGCTTCGCCTTCACGGCGTGCCGGCGATTGCCGTCCGCGCCGCGGAGGATCCGATCGAGCTGGCTGTGTTGCTGGAAGGCGCGCAGCCTTACGAAGTCGTCCGCTCCGTAGTTGAGCAGGTTGTGGCCGCGCGCTGATGGCTTGGCACTCTGCGTCACGCTCCCGTTGGCCATCGAGGCAACGACTAGCTGCAGGTGCTCGGCGCTCGCGGTCGATTATTCTCCGCAAGGTTTCGCAAAGGTATCTACTCGCCGTATGCGCTCCACCTCGTTCCTGAAAGGCAGTCTGCTTCCCGCGGCGCTGGCCGTCGTCCTCGCGTGCCAGGCCCGGGCCGCCGTGATCATTCTTAACCCATCGAAAGACAACACGCTTTTCCAAAGTACCACCGGAACCGAAAGCAGCGGCTCCGGCATTTCGATCTTTGCTGGTCGGACGGGCGCGCTCGATGAGGGGCGTTTTCGGCGCGCGGTTATGGCTTTTGACCTCGCGGGTGTCATTCCATCAGGGGCCATCATCACCGACGTGACGCTCACGTTGTTTTTACTACAGGCAGGGTCTGGATCAGCCGGGCGCAGCGTCTCCCTCCATCCACTCACTGCGAGCTGGGGCGAGGGGAGTTCCGTCGGCAACGTGGGAGCACCAGGGACCGCCAGCGCAGGGGATGCAACGTGGTTGCACCGATTCCATTCGGCCACGCCCTGGACGACCGCCGGCGGCGACTTTGAGTCTGCCGCGAGCGCCTCAACGATCATCAACGGAGCCAACAAGTCTTACTCCTGGAGCGGGCCTGCGTTGGTGGAAGACGTGCAGACCTGGGCGACAAATCCTGCGGTCAATTTCGGATGGCTGTTCCGCGGAGACGAGACGGCGCTGAGTACCGCACTGCGGTTTACCAGCCGCGAAACGGTGAACGCCGCGCAGCGTCCACAGCTGACGGTCACCTACAATCCGGTACCCGAACCGTCGTGCGCAGGTTTGCTTTCGCTTGGCGTATTGCTGCTCGGCGGCCGTACGCTTCACAGGCCTAGAGCGTGTCATGAACTTTGAGACGGGGACGCCGAAGGCGTTCGAATGCTTCAGCCCAGGGTTGGAAAGGGCGAGCTACCTTGGGAACCGTGGCGAAAAGCGCTCAACCCTGCAGGGGTTGCATCTCTGGACGGAGATCGTTCGATTCAACCCCTGTGGGGTTGGCGCCTTTCGGGGAGAGAACCCATGGTAAGCGCTCTCCGTCGCGCCAACCCTGGGCTGGTTGATGCAATGCCCTCCGGCGTTGGCGCCCAGAGTGCATGACACGCTCCAGGGCGGCGAGCCGCGTGCGTCCTCAGTCGAGTTCGCCCCGCGCGGCGATGAGCTTTTGGTAAAGATGAGCGATCGCGTCGGGGAGAATGCGCGTATCCGCGAGGACCGGCATGAAATTGTGATCGCCCTCCCACCGCGGAACGATGTGCAGATGGAGGTGATCGGCCACGCCGGCGCCCGCGCATTTGCCAAGATTCAGCCCGACGTTGAAGCCCTGCGCGCGCACCACCTTGCGCAGTAAGCGCTGCCCGAGTTCAGCCAAGTCCAAGAGCTCGAGCTTCTCTTCCGCGGTGAGTTCGCTGAGTTCGCCGACCTTTCGATTTGGCACCGCCATCAAGTGTCCAACCGCGTACGGATAGCGGTTCATGATCAGGAAGGTGAGCGCGCGCCGCGCGACCACCAGGTGTTCGGCGTCGTTGCTGCTCGTCGCAGCAGTCAGGAGGAAATCGGGCGACGCAGCCCCGGCCTTGAAATACTCAACGCGCCATGGCGCCCAGAGGGCGGAGAAATCGTCGCCATCCATCTCAGGCGGATGTTTCGAGCGCCTCGAGAATGGCGTGCGCCGCACGATCCGCAGCGCCGCGTTCGCCGAGCCCGGCAATCACCGCGGAGAGCTCGCTCCGCATCGCGGCGCTCGCCGCGGGATCTGTCACGAGCCGCAGCATCTCCGTCGCAACCGCATCCGGAGTGGCGTCGCTCTGGAGAAATTCACGGGCGATCTCGCGGTTCGCGAGCACGTTCGGCATTCCTACGTACGCCACCTGCACCACGCGCTTCGCAATGATCCAGGTGAGCCACGCGACTTTGTAGAGAATGCACAGCGGCATGCCGAAGTACGCGGACTCAAGCGTCGCCGTGCCCGAGCAAACCATTCCTGCCGCCGCGCGTTGCATCAGCTCGTGCGAACCACCCGTCTGCACCTTGCAGAAAGCGGGATCGTGTCCGCTGGCCGCCAGGATTTCGCGCATCCGATCGGCCATCATCGGGGAAGCCGCGGCAGCCTCGAAACGCAACTCCGGCCGGCGACTCCGCATTCGGGCCGCAGCGGCAACCATGACCGGAAAGATTTTCCGGACTTCCTTCTCGCGACTGCCGGGAAACAGCCCGACCAGATCCGGCTCGCGATCGGCGCTGATCCGGCGCGTTTCCAGAGAGTCGAGCAGCGGGTGCCCGACGAAAACCGTGCGCAGCCCGCTTGCTTCGTAGAGCGGCTTTTCGAAGGGGAAAATGCACAGCATCAGATCGAGAAAGCCCGCCATCTTTGGAATGCGCCCGCGATTCCAGGCCCAGACCTGAGGACTGATGTAATAGATGATCCGCACTTTGGGCAGCCGCCGTTTCACCGCCTTCGCGAGGCGCAGATTGAAGCCGGGATAATCGATCAAAATCAGCGCCGCGGGAGCGACCTGTTCGATGTCGGCGAGCATGCGATCGAACTGCGCTTTGAAGTATCCGTATTTCTTCAGCACGTCCCAGAGGCCCATCACCGCCTCGTCTGCCCAGTCGTGCATGTGCCCGCCCGCGAAGGCCCGCATCTCGCGCCCGCCTGCTCCGAAGAACTCCAGGTCTGGACTCCGCAGCCGAAGCGAGCGCATCAGCTCAGCTCCGCGCGAATCACCGCTCGCTTCTCCGGCAATCAGGTAAAGCTTCACGAGGGCGAAGGAGCCGGTGCTTGTTCGATCTGCCGCGTGATTTCGAGGGCGAGTTCCAGCGCGGCGGTCGCTTCGTAGCCGGAGACTTTGGGCTGACTGCCGGCGCGCGCACAGGCCGCGAAGTCGGCAAGTTCGCCGCGGAGCGGTTCGCCCTTTTCGACCGGCACGGGCTCCCGAACGATCTTCCGGCCGGCGAAGGCCGTGACGATCGTGGAGTCGGTTGCGACGCCGAGCAACTTGCCGAGCAGCGAGCTTTCCTTCTCATCGTCCGCGGCGAGGCGGAGCAGGTAACCCTCCTGCTTTTGGTAATCGAGCGACAGATAGGCGTCCTGCTGGAAGAGCCGGATCTTGCGCAGCTTGTCCTGACTGATGCGGCTCGCGGTGATGTTCGCGACGCAGCCGTTTTCAAAGCGGATGCGCACGTTTGCGATGTCCTCGCGTTTGCTCAGCACCGCCACCCCGACCGCATCGACCTGCACCCACGGCGAGCGGACGAGATGCAGGATGATCTCCAGGTCATGGATCATCACGTCGAGCACCACGCCGACATCCAGGCTGCGACCGGGATAAGGCGAAAGCCGCGTCGCTTCGATGAAACGGGGACTCGAGAGCCGCGCCTCCAGCGCGGAAAGCACTGGATTGAACCGCTCGATATGGCCGACCTGCAGCACGAGGCCGCGCTGCTGCGCGAGTTCGCATAACGCGCGTGCTTGCTCCGGCGTTTCGGTGAACGGTTTTTCCACCAGCACGTGTTTGCCGCGTTCGAGCAAAGCGCGCGCGATGTCGAAATGCGTGACCGTCGGCGTGGCGATCGTCGCGGCATCGATCAAGTCCGCGAACTCCTCGAGCCCAGCGACCGGCCGGGCGCGGTATTTGCCGGCGACTTCGGCTGCAACCTCCGCGCGTGAATCCAGCACCGCGGTGAACTCCACGTCCGGCAATTCGCTGAAGATGCGCGCGTGGTTGCGGCCCATGCTGCCGGTGCCGACGACGCCGATGCGGAGCGAGGATGACAAGGAGGGAGGAACCACAGATGACACAGATTGCACGGATGGTAGCAGAAGAGATCTCCCTTAACGCTGGGCGGCGCTGATCCGTTTCCACTCCAGCTTCGCGTGTTTGAAGTTTAGAAGCAGCCCGACTTCGAGGTCGGTGATGGCGAGATATCCGAGCATCTGGGCGATGTGGTTCTCGTTGAACATGGACACGACCTTCGCATCCACAACGACCTGACCGCTGGCAATCATATCCGGGATGAACGTCCCGATGGGATGACCTTTATAGGTCACGGGAAACGCTTTCTGCCGCTCCACGGACACTCCTCTCAGATTGAGTTCGACCTCGAGAGCTCGCTCGTAAACGCGCTCGTCTTGTCCTGGACGCAGCTCGTTCAGGACCTCCATCGCGGCCCCGATGATCTGCCCGGTCAGCTCCTTATGTCTGAACTCTTCAGCCATGCTTCTTCATCCGTACCATCCGTGAAATCTGTGGTCCAAAAGTTGGATCATCGAGTCCTATCCGGCGTGGCCGAAGATCGAGATGCGATGCTCATCGGCGAGCGCCAGCAGGCGCGGACGCTCGAGCAACAATGTTTTGCCCGCCTCCACGCCGAGCACCCGAATGCGGGCTTCCCGCGCGGCCTCGATGGTCAATGCGCCGATCACCGGCACATCGAAGCGGAAATCCTGTTTCGGTTTGGCGACCTTCACCATCACGGCGTCTTTTCTACCGAGTTCTCCGCCGCGTTTCATGGCGGCATTCGTTCCTTCGAACGCTTCGACCGCCAGCACCGTTCCGCCTTTGACCACGACCGTTTGCCCAATGTCGAGCCGGCTCGTTTCCTTGGCGATGCGGAAGCCATACTCGACATCTTCCTGCTCGCGCCGGCTGAGCTTCGGACCGGCAACCAGACCAGCGGCTGCGAGATGTTCCTCCATGAAAGTAGTCGCCGGGAGCAGCTCCACTCCGACCGCGGCCATCTCGTCCGCGATCGCGCTGAAGATCGACTCGGCATTGCGGCGCCGCAGCTTGCCGAGAAGCATCAGCGCTTTGATGTCGGGCCGCAGATCGAACAGGTTTTTCGGATGAATCTGCCCGGCCATCACGGCCTGCCGCGCACCCGACGCTTTGAGGAATGCGAGCAGCTTCCCGAGCTGGCCGACCCGCATCCAGGCGATCTCCTCGACCAACTCCGCGAGGGTTGGATCAGTTTCGTTGTCGAAGGCCGCGACGGACAGGCGCGCGACTCCCGCCTTTCGGGCGGCACGCGCCATGGCGAGTGGATAGACGCCATTTCCGGCGATGAGTGCGAGCGAGCCCGGGACGTTCAAGGGGGGCGACCTTAGGCGGGGCGGCATTGCGTTGTAAAGGTGACGACCGATCTGCCGCGGCGATGAGATCGCGGACCGATTCGTCGGCATTTACCTCCTCCGGACTTTACGATACACCGGCACCACGATGGCCTCGGGCGAACCCACAATGCAGCAGATCGCGGATGCGGCCGGTGTCTCGCGAATGGCCGTTTCGCTGGCATTGCGCAACAGCCCGAAGATCTCAAAAGCGACCGCGGAACGGATCCGGAAGCTTGCAGAGGAATTCGGCTATCGCCCGAATCCGATGGTCTCCGCGCTGATGACGCAACTGCGGCACGGCCGCGAAGTGCGCCGACCCTCCGTCCTTGCGTACGTGACCACGTATTCGACCGAGGATGGCTGGCGGCGGCCGGGTCCGTTCGTGGAGTTTTTCGAAGGTGCGCGTCGTCGCGCGGAAATCCTCGGTTACACGCTGGAGGAATGGTGGCTGCGGAAAGCTGGCATGACGGAGCAGCGGTTTAGCGACATCCTTTACACGCGCAATATCCACGGGATGATCGTCGCGCCGATGCCGCCCGGCGGCGGAACTCTGGAGCTGGATTGGCAGCGTTTCGCAGCCGCGACGATTGCCTACTCGGTGACCGCGCCAAACATGAACCGCGCGAGCAATGATCAGTACGGCACGATCAGCCTCGCCCTGCGCCATCTCACCGCCTTGGGCTACCAGCGCATCGGGCTGGCCATCACGGCCGAGAGCGATCAGCGAGTGAAGCAGTATTGGTCGGCCGGCATGCTTGTTTATCAGGAGGGGATTTCCCGCGGGCAACGTGTGCCGCCGCTGCTCGCCACCGGTCCGTTCACGCGATCATTCGGGGAATGGTTCAGCGAACATCGACCGGAGGTGGTGCTCAGCCTGGGCGGACAATGCTTGCGGGTGCTCCAGGAACTCGGGCTTCGCGTGCCGCAGGACGTCGGTTTTGCGCATCTCGCGCTCACGGCCAGCGACAAGGAGTGGGCCGGTGTAAATCAGAACTCCGAACTGGTCGGTGCCGCCGCCGTGGATCTCGTCGATGCGCAGCTCCGCCGCAATGAGCGGGGAATCCCGGAACACGCCAAGACCGTGCTGATTCCCGGCCAGTGGGTTCCCGGCCCGACCGTGCGCGATCTGAATGCCAGGCCGCGGCGGGCACGAACTCGGCGGCTGGCTGAGAAATAGACGGTCGCTCATTGGGCTGGGCTTGATTCCGCTCGCGCAATCGAGAGGTGGTAGTATCTACGGACGCTCCGCGACAGATCATCCATGCCTCCCCTCCAACTTTGCACCGCTGAACACCTGGCCGAGGTGTTTAGCCGTTGTCAGGAAGAGATCATCAGCGAGTGGCGGCTCCGGGCTGGCGAGCTCCTCCGCGAGCTGAACCTCGACAAGCCGACGATCACCGATCACCTGCCGGATGTCATCGCGGAGATCACGCGCGACCTGGCGTTGAGCCGCGAGGGAAGCCTTTCTGCCGAGCACACCCGCGGCAGCCCGCCAGCACATGGGGTGCAGCGCTTTTACGACGGACTCGATGTGGGGGAAGTCGTCGCGGAGTATAACCTTTTGCGGGTCGCTTTCGTCACGGTCGCCGAACGGCACACGCTCTACGTGGTCGGCGAAGCGGCGCGGATCATCAATCACCGGATCGACGAAGCCGTGCGTCTGGCTGTGATGGCTTTCGCCGCGCAGCAGGCGCTCATTCGCAAGGAGCAGGAGGACGAGCACCTCGCTTTTATCGCGCACGATCTGCGCACCCCGCTCAATGCCGTTTCGTTGCTCGTGGATGAACTGAGGGACGGCCTGAGCGCAGAAGCGCTGGCCGAGAGCGGCGACGTCTTTGAGGTCCTCCGGCGCAATCTGCAGCGGGTCGAAGATCTGATTAAGCGGGTGCTGGAAGCAAAGCTACAGCCCTCGGCGATGGGCAGCTCCTTCCGCCCGGAATGTCGCACGTTCGAGCTCTGGCCATTGGTGCAGCGCTTGATCCTCGATCTGCGAGCCGTCTCCTCCAAACACGACATCCAGGTGGTCAACGAGATCCCCCGCGCGCTCCCCGTTTTCGCGGATGCCGGACTCATCTCGCAGGTTTTCCAGAACCTACTTGGCAACTCGTTCAAATACGCCGCCAGCGGACGGGTGGTGGTGAGTGCGGGCGCCGATGAGACCGGCATGGTGACCTGCTCCGTGCACGACAACGGCGCCGGAGTCCCGCTGGAGATGCTCTCCAAGGTCTTCGACAAACTCGCGACCGATCCAGAAAAGGAAGGCACCGGCCTCGGCCTCGCCATCGTCAAACAGATCGTCGAAGCCCACGGCGGAACCGCCTCAGCCGAAAGCACCCACGGATTAGGCGCGTGCTTCAGCTTTACGATCCCCGCGGCTCCGGCGAGTTGAAGATCAGCCAGGCGCTGAGTGTCACGCCGTCCAGTTGATGACCGGCTGACATCAACCAGCTTGCTGCATAGTCCGTGTCGGCCGCCAAGGCTGCCGTGCGACGGGCAATCTACTTCTTCGGCGAAAGATAGGTAGTTCCAGATCGTTCGAAACTCGCGCGGCGCCGCTCGCGTGAACGCCCTCGCCGCAATCACAGCCGCTCTACACAGTCCGCGCGCATGTCTTCGCTCGCGGATCGCAATGTCCCGCTCTTCATCGGCTTTCGCGTCCTCTTCAACGCGCGCTGGTACTATCCCATCCTCGCGGTCTTCTTCCTCGATTTCGGACTGACGCTCGAACAATACGCACTGCTCAACGTCGCCTGGGCCGCGACCATCGTGCTGCTCGAAGTGCCTTCCGGAGCGCTCGCCGACGTGATCGGCCGCCGCCGGATCATCGTGCTGGCGGGAGCGCTCATGGTGCTGGAATTCGTGATCCTCGCCTTCACGCCACTCGGTTCGTCCTGGCTCTTCCCGCTCTTCCTCCTCAACCGCATCTTGAGCGGCGCCGCCGAAGCCTGCGCGAGCGGCGCCGACGAATCGCTCGCCTACGATTCGCTGCGCGCCGAGGGGCGCGAGCAGGAATGGTCCGCCGTGCTCGGCCGGCTGATGCGCTGGCAATCGGCCGCGTTCTTCGTCGCCATGCTCGCCGGCGCCGCCGTTTACGATGCCGATCTCGTGCAGCGCGTGACGCATGCGCTCGGTTGGAACGCGCAGGTTTCGCCCCAAACGACGATGCGCTTCCCGATCTTCCTGACGCTCGCGAATGCGGTGGGCGTGTTCCTGCTCGCGCTGCGCATGCGCGATCCGGAGCACGTTGGCACGACGCGCCCGGCCGTGAGCGCCGGCGCGACGCTTCGCCAAATCCTGGCCGCCGGGCGCTGGATTTTGCGGACCCCGGCGGTGCTCTTCGTGATTGGCGCTGGCTTGTGGATCGATCCGGCGATCCGCCTTTTCCTGACCATCGGCGCGAACTACTACCGGTTGATCGCCTTGCCCGAAGCCTCTTTCGGCCTGATCGGCGCCTCGATGGCGTTGCTCGGGATGGCCGCTTCCGCCATTGCCGTGCGCATGGCAGTCCGTTTTCCCACGGCGTTGAACTTTGCCATCACCGGAGCGCTGGCCTTTGCCGGCCTGTTCGGCGCGTCCTGGTTTCTCCCGCGTTGGGGAGTGATCGCAGTGGTGCCGCTCGGCCTCGCGATGTCGCTCGTCGGCTTCTTCCTTTCGCACACGCTCAACGCCCGCGTCACCGACTCCGGCCTGCGCGCCACCGTCCTTTCGTTCAAGGGCCTGCTCTTCAACCTCGCCTACGGAGTCGCCGGCCTGCTCTTCGCCGGTTACACCCGCGCCCGCGCCACCTCCGGCACGCAGGACAGCGTATTCATGGAAGCCCTGCGCGTCCTCCCCTGGACCTTCCTCGTCTGCGGCTTGGGAATCGCCGGAGCTGGTTGGATGCTATCGCGAAGGAGCGGACCCAGCTAACTCGGAAGGAGCTTTCGCGGAAAGGGATGCAAGCTGCTTGGGAAATGACGTGATCCGGCGGACTGATCCTGTCACACCCAGCCGCGTATGAGCGACGGGTTTGAGTATGATGTGTTCCTGAGCCACAGCGCGAAGGACAAGGCGGTGGTGCGCGACGTGGCGG
>JAQGOK010000177.1 GCA_028293645.1 Chthoniobacter sp. | reverse complement strand
GCCCAGCGGATGCGCTTCCACCCACAGCGCTGGGCAAAGGTTTACGACCACTGGATGGGGAACCTTCAGGATTGGTGCATCTCGCGGCAGCTTTGGTGGGGGCATCGGATTCCGGTTTGGCGTCCAGGGCCGAATTGCACAGGCAACAATCAGATTGCCGCGATCGCACTGATCGACAATCGCGAGCCGTCTGACGACATCTTCGTTAAATATGGGGAGACGTTGCTGGAAGTGGACTGGCACGTCCTCAACAAGCTGACAGGTAAGATTGAGAATCTCGCCCCAATCATTGCGATTGGGCCCGGGGCCATGGCCTTCGCCACGAAAATGGAAGCAGTTGGCTTCGTTCAGGAAGCAGACGTCCTCGACACCTGGTTCAGCTCCTGGCTCTGGCCGTTCGCCACCATGGGCTGGCCGGCGAAAACGGACACGCTCGCGAAATTCTACCCGACCACCGACCTCGTCACCGGGCCGGACATCATCTTCTTCTGGGTCGCACGGATGATCATGGCCGGGTTCGAATACATGGGCGAGCTGCCGTTTCGGAACGTCTATTTCACCGGCATCATCCGCGACAAACAGGGGCGCAAGATGTCGAAGTCGCTCGGCAATTCGCCCGATCCACTCGACCTCATCGCGAAGTTTGGCGCGGATGCGTTGCGCTTCGGAGTGATGCGTAGCGCGCCGCTTGGTGCGGACATTCTGTTCGACGAAAAGAACGTCGAACTCGGCCGCAACTTCTGCACGAAGCTCTGGAACGCGGCGCGGTTTCGCCAGATGCACAATGCGGACGGGACGAACGGCTCTGCGCTGCCGGTCGAGGGCGAGATCAATCCGACGCTGCTGACCAGCGACGATAAGTGGATCCTGCTGCGGCTCGATCTCGCGGTGCGCGACATCACCAGCGCGCTGGAAGATTACCGCTTCAGCGATGCGGCGCAGGCGCTCTACCGGTTTTTCTGGAGCGAGTATTGCGATTGGTATCTGGAGGCGAGCAAGGCCGCCCTCTACGGCAGCGATCCGGCGCTCAAGGCGAACACGCTCGCGGTGATGGACTTCGTGCTCGCGCACACGCTGCGGCTGATGCACCCGTTTCTTCCGTTCATCACCGAGGAGCTGTGGCATGGGCTCGGTTTCAACAACGATCTGCCCGCCGCGCAGGGCGGCAACACCATCATGTTCGCGCCCTGGCCCAAGCCGTTCACCGATGATGAGCGCGACTGGTTTCAGCTCGATGAAAGTGACCAGCGCGTCGCGGCCGCGAAGTATGAGGTGGTCGAACTCGGGCGCGGATTGCGCCGCGACTTCAATATCGCCAGCAACAAACGCGTGCGCTTCGTCTTCCGCCCGCACGCGCCGCTCGCCGCGATCGACGCCGCCGTGCTCAAGCTTCTGCTGAACGCGGAGCCATTCGAAGTGGTGGACACGACCTGGACCGGCGCCAGTGGCACGCCGACAGCGCTCACGCCGATGGGTGAATTGTTCCTGCCACTCGAAGGACTCGTTGATGTTGCAGCCGAGCGGGAGCGACTCACGAAGGAGATCGCGAAGGTGCAGGACGAGCTCACGAAAGTGGAAGCAAAGCTGGCGAATCCAAACTTCGCCGGGAAAGTCCCCGCGGCTGTTCTGGAAGAGCATCAGGGACGGCGCGCCGCCTGGGCGGAGAAACTCGTTCAGCTCCAGAAAATGCGCGACGTCCTCGGCAGTTGATCCCGGACCGCCGCGGGACAGCCACGCTGCTGCTCATCTGCGTCACGGCAGCTTGGGGGCTGAGCTTTCCAGGAGGAAAGGCGCTGCTCCTCGCCGCACAAGCTGCGCTGCCTGGGCGCGACACGTGGTTCTTCGCGTCGCTCATGATCGGGCTGCGCTTCGGCCTCGGAGCGCTCGTGATTTGGGCGGCCTATCCGCGCGCGTTTTCACAGATGCAGCCGAGCGAATGGCGGCAGGGGTTTGGGCTCGGGCTGTGCGGCGGATTCGGAATGCTTCTGCAGGCGGACGGACTCTCCTACACCGAAGCGAGCACGTCCGCCTTCCTGACGCAGTTCGCCTCCGTGCTCGTGCCGCTCGTGATCGTCATGCGCACGCGAAGGTTGCCGTCGCTTTTCGTCCTGTTTTGCATCGCGCTGGTGGTCTGCGGCGTCGGCATCCTCGCGCAGTTTGATTGGCGCACGCTGCGTCTCGGGCGCGGTGAACTCGAGACCTTGATCGGCACCACCTTTTTTGCCGCGCAGATTCTCTGGCTCGATCGTGCGACCTTCCACGGCAACCACTCAGGCCGCGTCACGATCGTGATGTTCCTGACCATCGCCGTGATCCTCGCACCGGTGGCGATCCGCCACACTCATCACGCCAGTGATCTGCTCGTCTTCTTCAGCACCGGTGCGATGGCTTCCATGCTCGGCTTGCTCACGCTTGTCTGTTCTGTCTGCGCTTTTCTGCTGATGAATCGCTGGCAACCCTTTGTGGACGCGACCACCGCCGGCATCGTGTATTGCTGCGAGCCGCTCTTCGCCACCGCGCTCGCGCTTTTCCTGCCGGCCCTCCTCGCCCGCTTCACCGGGATTGATTACCCAAACGAAGTCGCCACCACGCACCTGCTGATCGGCGGCTCGCTCATCACGATCGCCAACATTCTTATCGCCTTGAAACCGATCGCTCCCGTGCCGCGCGCGATCGGAATCTAAGGCGGCTGTTAGTCGAAGTGCACATTGCGCTGCCGATTGGGCTTTCGCAGCAAAGTGCGGCCGCCAGCACGGCGGCGAAGGGTGTCGAAAATCTCATCGAGGCCATCAACTTTCATCTGATGGACGATGCGGAGCAGTTCGCCGAGACGGCCTTGCGGGAAACAATCCTTCCGCGCAAACCACGCGAGGTATTCGACCGGTAGATCGTAGAGCGGCACACCACGCGGCGGATACTGCACGGGCCCGTACTTGCCGAATGGGATGCGAGTCGCCGCGATGTCCGCCAGATCCGCGGCCATGAACTCGCGCAGCCGGTCCTCGTCCACCCGCAGCTATTTGCCAGGGAGAACGCGCAGCTTCATCGAGCGGATCGCGACTTCATCGCCGTGATCCTGAATCAGAATCGGCGACTTCGCTTTCTCGCCGAATCTCGGCTGTGCCTTGTATTTGCTTTTTGCGATCGCCGTTTTCAGTTCAGGGCTGCCGATCTCGAACGTGGCTGTCTTCACTCCGTTCAGCCAATGCTCGACGTGGTTGCCGTTCACCAGGATGCGGCTGTGGTTCCACTCACCGATTGGTTTCAAGCTCTTGCCCGTTGGTTCGAGCAGGTCGTAGAGGCCGCCGGTCTGGTGCGAGCCGCGCTTTCCGTCTGCGTGGTTTGCGTCGTCCATCAACTGGTACTCAAAGCCAGTGGCCTTGGTCGGCTCCGCCAGATTGTATTTGATCCCGCTGTTTCCTCCCGGACCAATCTTCCATTCCCAGCTCAATTCGAAGTCTTCGTACTGCTCCGAAGTGACGATGTCGCCGCCACCCGCGTCGTCCGTATGCAGCAGCACTCCGTTGACTACGGACCAGCCTTTCGGCGGGAATTCCGTTTTGCCGACTCCCACCCATCCCGCGTTCGTTTTGCCGTCGAAGAGCAGCTTCCAACCGGCGGATTTCTCGGCTTCGGTGAGGGTGTTCGGAGCGTCGGCGGCGATGGTGGCGGAAGCGAACAGCACCAACAGCGTGAGATGCGTGAGGAGGGAACGGATCATGGATTTGAGGATTGAAAGGAGTAGCTAGCGCAGATTGGGAGCCGTCGGTGGGCTCGCGACGGCCGGCCGCGCTGCGGGCGTGGTTGGTGCACCCTTCGGAATCACGCTGGCGGGAGTAGCGGGCACCGGAGAAGTCACAGGAACCGCCGGAAGCCGAGGAAGCGCGCGGATTTTCAACGCGCGGAAACTCACCTCGTCGCCTTGGTCCAGAAGCACGACGGGGGACTTGAACTTGGTCCCGAAGCCTGGCTGCACCTTGGCCTTCGCAGCCTGTGCGGCGGCAGTCAGAGCTCGGCTGCCGAGATCAAACTCCACGACCTTCTGTCCATTCAACCAATGCTCCACGTGCGCTCCTTGCAGCACGATCCGGCCGCGATTCCACTCGCCCGCGTCCTGGAGCCGTTTGTTATCAATCGGCGGCAGGATGCCATCAAGCGCACCCGTCCGCCGGATCGGGCCACCTTTCAGTCCCTCGGGGTGATGCACGTCATCGATGATCTGGTATTCCATTCCAGTCGCGACCCCTCCCGCGCCGCGCCGCGCGAGATAGCGCACACCAGTGTTTGCTGCGACTGAGAGCTTCCACTCGAAGCTGAATTCAAAATCCTCGAACTGCTCAGTGCTGACGAGATCGCCGCCAGTCACCTTGCCCATGTCCTTGAAATCCTTCGCGAGATACAACTCACCCCGGACGATCGACCAGCCAGCCTTGAGAAAGTCCGGCTTCTGCAGGCCACGCAGCCCAGTGGCTGCGGCCCCATCGAAAAGCAGCTTCCAACCTTGCGCCTTCTCTTCGGCGGTTAAGGCGTTGGGCGACCCGAATTGACCATGCGCCTGCCCGCCGAACGCGAGCAGGGCACCGAGCAGCCAAAGGTGGCGACGCAAGAACACGAAAGAAGGACGCACTCGGTTTATTGGGGAGCCGTCGCGGTCTGGATTTCCAGGTCCTTGAAGTACTGCAACCCTTCCTGGCCACCGTGCAGCTGCAACGCGAGGTGGCCTTTGCGCCGGCCTTTCGGATCGTCGATTTCGGCGGAGACTTTGCCATTGATGCGGACGGTTATCTTCGTCCCCTGAGCAGTGACGATCATCTCGGTCCACTCGCCCGGCCGAAACCACGTCGCCACTTGTTCCGGTTTTGGCTGCACCACCCAACTGCGGCCGTTCGTCTCGTAAAGGCCACCCGTATCTTTCTGCGGATCGATCTCCGCTTGAAAGCCGGACACGCCGCTCGCACCGGTTTCATCCGTGCGGAAGTAGAGCGCACTGTTCCCCGCGGTGGTCTTGAATTTCAGCCGCACCACAAAGTCTTCGTAAACTGCGTCCGTCACCAGATGACCATATTCCTTCTCAGCTTTGGTGTGCCGTCCGACGATCGCTCCATCCTCAATCGTCCACTCGCCTTTTCCGATGACGTGCCAGCCTTTGAGCGTCTTGCCATCCCACAGCGGTTTCCAGTTTTCTCCAAGCGCGCTCCCGGCAAACAGCAGCGACAGAATGCAGACAAGGGCGCGAGAGCCGGGGAAAGACATGTCGCGAGCTTATTCCCCGACAACTCGGATTCGAGCGAAAACCACGCCTCGCGATGGGCGCCGCAAACCTGCCTGCTTACGCCGCTTTGGAATGCGCCTTGCGCCCGAGGTGCCGCAGCGTCTCTTCCAGATCTTCAACCTTCAGCGGCTTCTTCAACATCGTCACCGGCCCGTGCTTGAGAATGTTGTTCATCATCTCGCTATCCGGATAGCCGGTGACGATCACGACCGGCATCTCCGGATACTTCTCCTTCGCCACCGCATAGATCTCGTCGCCCGTGATATCCGGCAGCTGGAGATCGAGAAAACAGAGCTCAAATTTTTGCTTGTTGAGCGCAGCCAGCGCTTCCTTCCCGGAACCGACGACCAGCCGGCTAAAGCCCGCCTTCTTCAGGAACAACTTGAACATGGTCTGCACCGCCTCATCGTCGTCCACTACGAGCACCGTCGGCTGCCCCTGCTCTTCGTTGCGCAGAACATCGCGATCGAGCGCGTCCTTCTTCACACGCCAGCGGCCGCCGATCTGGATCGCGGGAAGCTGCCCACGTTGCACAAGGTAATAGACGGTCGGCAGTGGAATCCGGAGATACTCGGCAGTCTCCTTGACCGTCATTAAGTTGTGCGGCGCAGGCTGATCGGAACCGGGAGTGTTTTTTGTAATTTCCACGTTTTAGCCAGAGTGACCGCAAGGTGCGGGCTTCACCGTGCTCTGTCAACGCAAACGTCGCCCTGAGGGCACGATGCGGAAATAACCCGGCCTACAACACTGGACAATGCTGCTGACCACGATAGATAGTGGCCGCCTTTTCCGCGGCACCTCATGAGCGTAATTTTTCTTAAGCGATTCCTCCAGCGCCCCTTCCAAGTGGCTTCGATTGTGCCGAGTTCGAAGACCTTGATCCGCAAGGTGGCGAGTCAGATGGACCTCTCCGGACCGCGGGTCGTCGCCGAGTTTGGTCCCGGCGAGGGCTGCCACACCCGGGAGATTCTGAGCCGCATGCATCCCGAATCGCGGTTGCTCCTTTTCGAGTTGGACCCGGAACTTTCGGAACACCTTGCCACTCAATTCCGTGACGATGCGCGCGTGGCTGTGCTGAACACCGACGCATGCGAACTCCCAGCGGAACTCGCTGCGCGTGGTATTCCGCACTGCGATTACGTCGTTTCAGGAATTCCGTTCAGCATCCTCGATCCGGACAAGAAACGGCAACTGCTGCGGCACACGTTTGACTCACTGGCCCCGCATCCGCGCTCCGCGTTCATCATCTATCAAGTGACGAATGAACTCGTGAATCACTGCCGCCACTTCCCGCGGGTGGAGTCGCAGTATTGCCTGCAGAATCTGCCGCCAATGTTCGTGACGAAGTTCTACCGCATGGCCAATGGCCACACGAACGGCCACGCGCATCCCGCAGTGGCGCATGCAGTGAATGGCAACGGGCGCCATTAAACGACTCGGCCGATTCGGCACCCGCTGAAGCGGGTTTCACCTTCCCAAGCAGCGGCGCGCTCGTGCAACTTCGAGCGATGTCTCCCACCCGCACAGAAAAGGATTCCATGGGCACGATGGAAGTGCCCGCCGACGCGCTCTACGGCGCTTCGACCCAACGCGCCGTCCTGAACTTCCCCGTCAGCGGCCACGGTTTCGGCCGCGAATTCATTCGTGCCCTCGGCATGATCAAATGGGCCGCGGCCGAGGCGAATCTGGAGCTCGGCCGGCTGGACGAGGAGCGCACGACTTTGATCGCGCGAGCCGCGGAGGAGATCATCGCGGGCAAGCTCGATGCGCATTTCCCGATCGACATCTATCAAACGGGCAGCGGCACCTCGACGAACATGAACATCAACGAGGTGCTCGCGAACCGCTGCTCCCAGCTCGCGGGCAAGGCGGTCGGCAGCAAGGAGCCGGTCCACCCGAACGATCACGTGAACATGGGGCAGTCGAGCAATGACGTGATCCCCACCGCGATCCATGTCGCGGTCGGCGAACGGCTCCGGAAGTATCTCATCCCGGCCTTGGAGGAATTGCGCGGCGCTCTCGAACGAAAGTCGATGGAGTTCTGGAACGTGATCAAGATCGGCCGCACCCACTTGATGGATGCGACGCCGGTCCGACTCGGTCAGGAGTTTGGTGGCTACGCCAAACAGATCGAACATTCCGTGCTGCGCGCCGGCAATGCGATCGCTGCCATTGAGGAGCTGCCGATCGGCGGCACCGCGGTCGGCACTGGGCTGAACTGCCATCCCGATTTCGCCGGCATCGTGGTGCGCCATTTGGAAAACCAGACCGGCATCGCCTGGCACGAAGCACGCAACCATTTCGAAGCGCAATCGGCCAAGGACGGCCTCGTCCAGGCGAGCGGTCAGTTGAAGACGATCGCCGTCTCACTTTTCAAGATCGCGAACGACATCCGGTGGCTGAGCAGCGGCCCGCGCTGTGGCATCGGCGAGATCACGCTGCCCGAGACGCAGCCGGGAAGCTCCATCATGCCCGGCAAAGTGAACCCGGTGATTTGCGAAAGTGTGATGCAAGTCTGTGCCCGCGTGATCGGCAACGACGCGACCGTCACGTGGTGCGCAGCGAACAGCAACTTCGAGCTGAACACCATGATGCCCGCGCTGGCCGAATCGTTGCTCGAGTCCTGCCGCCTGCTCGCCAACGTCACGCGCATCTTCACGGAGAAGTGCGTCTCCGGCATCAAGGCGAACGTCGAACGCTGCAACGAGCTGGTGGAATACAGCATGGCCATGGTCACCTCGCTCGCCCCGATCATCGGCTACGACAAAGCGGCCGAGATCGCGAAGGAGAGCGCGAAGAGCGGGCGCACCGTGCGCGAGATCTGTCGCGAACTTCAAATCCTGCCGGAGGACGAACTCAACAAGGCGCTCGATCCGTTCGAAATGACCAAGCCTGGCGGTGAAGGCAGCAGCGGCGGATAGCCGGCTGCGCGAAGGACAGGCGAGTCGTTACCCGAGCAACTCCGCAACGAGTGCCTTCTCCTCCTGGAGCTCGGCGACTGTCGCGTCGATCCGCGCGCGCGAGAACGGCGTGATCGGCACCCACTTCGCAATCTCCCGCTCGCCGGTCGCTGAGGTGCGGATTGGAAACGAGGAGATCAGGCCCGCTTCGACTTCGTATTCACCCTGCGAACAAATCGCGACGCTATACCAGTCCGCTTCAGGCGTTGGGGTGATCAGCGAGTGGACCGTATCCACCACCGCGTTTGCCGCGCTTGCGGCGGAGGAAAGGCCGCGCGCTTTGATGATCGCCGCACCGCGTTGTTGGACGGTGGTGATGAAATCCGTCTTTAGCCAGGTGTGATCCTGGATGACCTCCATCACCGGACGGCCGTCGATCCGTGCATTGTGAAAATCGGGATACTGCGTCGCGCTGTGGTTTCCCCAGATCGCCAGGTTGCTCACGCTTGTGACGTCCACGCCCGCCTTCAATGCGAGCTGCGACTTCGCACGGTTCTCGTCGAGGCGCGTCATGGCAAACCAGCGATCTGTCGGGATCGCTTTGGCGTTGTTCATCGCGATCAGACAATTCGTATTGCACGGATTTCCGACGACGAGCACGCGCACATCGGACGCGGCATTCTTTTCGATCGCGCGCCCTTGTCCGGTGAAAATCTTGCCGTTGATCCCGAGCAGATCCTTGCGCTCCATCCCGGCTTTGCGCGGCACGGAGCCGACCAGCAGCGCCCAGTTCACGCCCGCAAATCCTTCGTCGAGCGACGCCGTGGGAACGATCCCTTTCAGCAGAGGGAACGCGCAGTCCTGCAACTCCATCACCACGCCCTGCAACGCGCCGAGCGCCGGTTCGATCTCGATCAACTGCAGCACCACCGGCTGGTCCGGACCGAACATCGAACCCGAGGCGATGCGGAATAAGAGCGAATAGCCGATCTGGCCGGCAGCGCCGGTTACGGCGACTTTGATGGGAGGTTTCATAGGTCTGGCGAGAGCGTTGAGCTTCAGCAGACTCAGGCGTGAGCGGCAAGGCTTTGTTCCGCCGCGGTCCCCTCGCCTTTCCAGCGTTTCGTTTCGCGCATCAGATTCTCGATGCGTGCCATGCGCCGGGCCAGCACGGGATCTTCATCCCAGCGCCCGACCGGGTCGGCGATGCGCTCGCTCCAGTTCGCGTCAGTGACCGCCCCCGGCACATTGAAGCGCTGCGTATTTGCGAAGAGATCCGTGATCATCGTGATCGCCAGCCACGCATTCGTGGCGAAAAGCGCGCGCAACAAACCTTCGTGCAGTTCGTCCGAGTACGAGGTCAGCTTCGCCGGATCGAGCCCGGCCCACGTGGCGGCGCGTCGGATCTCGTGCGCGGCATTGTCGCGCGCCTTGCGGAGTTCGTCGGAAGCTGGCTCCGGCCCGTTGACCTGCTTCATCCATCCTTCCCAAGTGCTCCGCAACGGCTCGAAATCGTGCGTTGCGTAAGTCGTGACACTCAGCCGTTGATATCGATCGCCGCGGATCATCGAACCGTCCGGCTCGTTCTCCCAGATCGGGATTTTGAAGCCGGCGATGCCCAATTCGGTCAGGCACGGGCGGACATAATCCGGCACCTCGCCCAAGTCTTCGCCGATGAGCCGGAACTCGCCGCATTCCTCCAGCAGCACGCGCAGGAATTCCTCGCCCGATGCGCGGTTCGCAGCTTTGTGCTCATCGGTGTCGTCCGCGAACGGCCGGAAATGCGGAAGTTCGCCACCGGTACGCTCCCGCGCTTCATCTTCGGAGAGTGGCAGAAACTCTTCGTTCCGATCCGGACGCCACGGAAAGCTGTAGATCCGGAAAAAACCAAGGATGTGATCGATCCGAAAGAGGTGAAAGACCTCGCGCACTTTGGAGACGCGTTGCCGCCACCAGGCAAAATCTTGCGCGCGATGTGTCTCCCAGCGATAGAGCGGCAGGCCCCAGTTCTGCCCCCACTTCGTGGTGAAAGGGTCCGCTTTGAACACCTTCTCCGGAGGCGTCCCGCCACACCATTCGCCGTCGAAAAGCTCCGGCTCCGCCCAGACATCCGCGCTGAAGTAGGACACGCCGAAAGGGATGTCGCCCATCAGCGCCACGCCGCGTTCGGTGGCGAAGGTGCGCACCGCAATCCATTGCTGCCAGGCGATCCATTGCACGTACATGAAGAAACGCGACCGCTCGGTGAATGCTTTGCGCTCCGCAGCCTTTTGCTTGCTGAACCATTCCTGCGCGGCGGCGAAACTCTGCTGTTCCTCGGGCCACTTGTCCCACCGTTCCGAGTTCCCGTTGCGTTCCATCAATGTCCGGAACATTGCGTAGCGTTCGAGCCAGCCCTGGTTCTCAGCGATGAACTTCCGGAACAGGCGAGCGCGCTTGTCGTTCTTTTTCCACGAGGTCTTGAGGAAGTTCGCCCGTGCTCGCTCCAGCAATCGCAGCTTCAGCGGCTTCACGATCGGGTAGCGCACTGGACCGGTGCGCAGCGTTTCCAAGTCAGTCTCCCTGCTCAGTTCAACGATCTCCTCGCTTGAAAGATCCGGCACCGCTTCGGGTGTGATCTCGATGGTTGGCGGATCAATCGCGACCGAAGAAATGGCGTTGTAAGGCGAGTTATCGTTGCCGGTTTCGTTTACCGGCAGCAACTGGACGACTCCAAAGCCGTGCTTCGCAGCCCAGGCTACGAACTCGCGCAACGCTCCGACATCACCGATCCCGGCATCGTGTTCGCCGCGCAACGCAAACAAGGGCGCGAGCACGCCCGCGAGCGGCTTTTCTGGGGTCAGATCCATAGGGCGTCTGCCATAGACGCCTGCCCTTCTACGCGCAAGCGCGGACGCTCCCGGAGCAGGTCCTCAGCTTTCCAGCGAAACGAACCCTGCGCGCACGGCGTAGCGCGTGAGACCAGCGACGTCGTGCAGATCGAGGCGTTCCATGACCTGCGCGCGGTAATGCTCGATCGTTTTCGTCGCGATGCCGAGGCGGCTCGCCATCTCCTTGCTGCTCATCCCTTCCGCGACCATCTGCAAGACCGCGCGTTGTCGCCCCGTCAGCGTCGGCCATTTGCCTCCGTGGATGCGTGCTTCATCCAGCGCACCGGTGGCAAGAGGCGTGAGGTAGGAGCAGCCCGCCTCGACCGCGCGTAACGCGTCCTGCAACGTGGCCAGTGAATCCTGTTTCTGCACGAATGCGTGAGGCCGTATCTCGAGCGCGCTGAAAATGAGCTGTCGATTCAGCGTTCCCGAAAAAACCAGCACCTTTGTCTCACGCAGTTCCGCGCGGACGATCCGGAGAAGTTCCACTCCGCTCAGCTCGGGGAGAAGCAGATCGCAGATCAACAATCGCGGGGCGAATTGCCGACAAGCCTTCAGCGCTTCGTATCCCGTGCGCGCTTCCGCGACGACTTCATAAGCGCCCCCACTCGACAGCAACAGCGCCAGCATCTGCCGCACAGCGGCATGTTCGTCAGCAATCACCACACGCTTCTTCATGGCCAGGAGTCCTCTCAACTTTTAAGCACACCAGCGCCGCTCTTCACGCTCATCGTAAGCGCGACGCCACGCGTCGATTTCTGCTCGGCAGACCGCCTGCCGGCAAGCTGAAACTCAGCGGCGCGTTGGTCCGCCACCGCGTCACCGTCCTGACGTCGGAGCTATTGCTCGATGCGATACAGCGCTGATTCTCGTCCGCACGATCAGCGCCTTCCGCACCACCGCTGGCGCGCCGTGATTCCGCGCCCGGTCAGGCCAACTGCTTCACCTTCGTCCAGCTACCGGTCGAAGCGGAAGACAGCACCGCGTCGCAGACATACTGCGTCTCCAACGCGTCTCGGAACGTCGGCCCCGCGGGCGTTTTGGTTTCAAGGCCTTTGAGGAAGTCCGCGACCTGATGCACAAAGGTGTGCTCGTACCCGATCTGCAGGCCCGGCACCCACCAGTTGCCCATGTAAGGATGATCGCCATCCGTCACGTGAATGGATTTCCAGCCGCGCGTCCGGCTCTCGTCCGCGTAGTCGAAAAACTGCAGCCGGTGCAAATCGTGAAGGTCCCAGAAGATCGAAGCGTTCTCGCCATTGATCTCGAAAGTGTAGAGCGCCTTGTGTCCGCGGGCGTAGCGAGTCGATTCAAACGTGGCGAGCGAGCCATTGCTAAACCGCGCGAGGAACGCGCACGCGTCGTCGATGCCAACCTCCTCAACCTTGCCCGTGGCGGTGTGCGTACGCTGTTTCACGAACGTCTCCGTCATCGCCGTGACCGTTGAAATCGAGCCGTTCAGCCACAGCGCTGTATCGATGCAATGCGCCAGCAGATCACCCGTCACGCCGCTGCCGGCCGCCTTCGCATCGAGCCGCCAAAGCCCCGCGCCGCCTTGCGGAAGGTCCGCGCTGATCGTCCAGTCCTGGAGGAACTTTGCGCGATAATGGAAGATTTTCCCGAGCTTGCCGGAATCGATGATCTGCTTCGCCAAAGTGACGGCCGGAGCGCGGCGATAGTTGTACCAGACCATGTTCGCCACGCCGGCTTTCTCGATCTCGGCAACCATCTTCTCGCCTTCCGCGCCGTCCATCGAGAGCGGCTTTTCGCAAAGCACCATCTTGCCCTCCCGCGCCGCCGCGATCGCGATTTCTGCATGCGAATCGTTCGGCGTGCAGATGTCCACCACGTCGATGTCCTTGCGCTTTACCAGCGCCCGCCAATCCGTCTCCGTCGTCTCCCAGCCCCACTTCTCCGCATACGCTTTCAGCTTCGCCTCATCGCGACCGCAAGCCGCGCGCAACACCGGCCGGTATTCGAGATCGAAAAAATTACTGACCTTGCGGAAGCCGTTCGCGTGGGTCCGACCCATGAAGCCGTAGCCGACGATGCCGACGTTGAGAGGTTTGGAAGCCATATGCGGGGAGGTTGGAAGTTTGAAACGAGGGCGCGGATTTCAGCAGGCGGCCCAAGGCGTGGCAACTCCCGAGGCAGGAATCTCGTGCGCTGCTCCGCCCGTATGCCGCAGAAGTTGACCCTCTACTCGGGAAAGCGTCGTCGGGCTGGTAGCTGTGCAGTCGGTTGCGTTCAGTCCAGTAAAGCGCACGGACTGCGGAAGTGGCGTGCGCACCCCAGTGGATCCAGAACCACTTCCTCCAATGGATTTCGGCGGCTTTTCGCGAGCCATGCTCAAGCAGATCGAGCCCTTCGGAGAGTCCCCGTAGATGTCGGCTAAGT
>JAQGOK010000170.1 GCA_028293645.1 Chthoniobacter sp. | reverse complement strand
ATCCTGACGCTGATCGGCACGAACACCTTTGGCAGCGCAATCGGTGGCGGGCTGGATCTGGAGACCGGCACCGTAAAGCTCGGCGGGCCCAACGCGCTCACCAATGGGATCTCGCTCTTCTTCACCGGCGGCACGCTGGATCTGAATGGCAACAACGTGAACGCCAACTCGCTGACCGGCACCACCGGCACCGTGACCGACAACGGCGTCGGCCCTGGCACGAGCATTCTGGCGGTCCATCAGTCCGCTGACGGAACATTCGACGGCAGCATCAATGATGGAGTGAGCCGCGCGCTGGGCCTCACGAAGACGGGTCCCGCGGTGCTTACGCTGACCGGGAGCAACTCGCTCTTCGGCCCGGTTTTGATTACCGACGGAGCCCTCGTCGCTGCGGGCGCGGGCGCCAATGTCCCTCTCGTTTCGCCGAAGATCACCTTGGGCGACGGCAACAATACGGTTTTCCTGATCGCCAATGCACCGGGCGCGCAGTTCGGGGAAAACACGGTTCTGAACTTCGCCAACGGAGCCCGCGACGCGAAGTTCATGCTCCGGGGCACCGAGCAAACCCTGGCCGGCATCGACTCCCCTTTGAGCAACACCCTGTCCATTATTCAGAATGATGAGGTGAACACGCCGGCCGGCGGCGGATCGACCGTTGCGGTCGCGACCTTGCGCCTGAATACGACGACCGATCACAGCTTCGCCGGCATCATCCGGAATCAAACCGGCGGCGGTTTGAACCTCATCAAGGACGGCCCTGCCACGCAGGAGATCATCAACGTTTTGATCGTCGGCCATTCCATGAACGCGATCACGATCAACAACGGTAAGCTGGCGTTCAACCTGATCCCCAATGGCGTGCAGACGAACACGATCGGCGGCGGCACGGTGCAGATCAATACGCCGGGCATCCTGGGACTTGGGGGCGAGTGGACCTTAACCCGGGTGGTGTCCGGCGACGGCACGATGCTCAAGGAGGGCACCGGCACCGTGGTCGTGAACGGCGCGAGCGACTTTTCCGGTCCGGTGAGCGTCAACGGCGGAACGCTTGCGGTCGCCCTGGCAAACAACACTCCGAACCCCGCCACGAGTGCGCTGGGCAACATGCAGGTGGTGCGAGACATCACGGTCAATACCGGCGGCACCCTTCGCTTTACCGCGAGCGACACTTTCGGCGGCGCGGGCTCCGCGGTGGTCGCGCGGGTCGTGATCAATGCGGGCGCGGTGGTGACGAATAATGTGAACCAATTCACCACGCTCGGACCGGTGCTGTTGAATGGCGGCACTTTGAGCACTTCGGGCGGCAATGGCGCCGGTTTCCAGTCCTTCAACTTCTCAGGCGACGTGACCACCGGCGGCACGAGCGCCTCGACGATTTCGGTGAACGGCGCCGGCAACGCCTTCAACGGCTTTCACCTGAACAGCAACACCACCTTCAACGTCGCGGACGCGACAGCCGGGAGCGACTTGAACGTCTCCGCGCCGCTCATCAATCGCAACGCGACGCTCGGCGGCGCCGGCGGTCTGACCAAAGCGGGGCCTGGCACGATGACGTTGAGCGGCACCAGCCCATACACCGGAGACACGATCATCGCCGCTGGCTCCCTGGTTGTGACCGGCACGCTCAACGGCACGGCGCGCGTGGAAGTGCAAGGCGCCGGCACTCTCGGCGGCACCGGAACGATCATTCCGGCAGCGGCGCTTTCGGGGAACATTGTGCTCCTTTCCGGCGGCAAGGTTTCGCCCGGAACCGGTGGCGTGGGGACTCTGACGTCCAACCTCAGCGCGGGCGGACAGTTCGAGCTTACGCTCGGGGTGAATGCGGTGAACAGCCGTGCGCTCCTCTTCGATCTGGCCACGACCGCAGCGAGCGATCGCATCCGGACCGTCGGCGGACCGCTGGTCATCGACCTCGGCTTTCTTGCCTTCGACGACTTCAGCTTCAACCCGCTCGCGGGTTTCGGCAGCGGGGCGTACACACTGTTCGATGGCGATCAGCCGATCATCGGCAGCTTCGATCCGAACAGTGCGAACCTCAGCGGAACCGTCGGCGGCCTTTTGGGAACAATCGAGTTCGGCGACGGCGGAAACGATATTGTGCTGACAGTGGTCCCTGAGCCAGGCGCCGCGGTTTCGCTACTCTCTGGTCTCGGCGCGTTGCTCGGCATGCGCCGACGCCGCTCCGTTTAGTCCTCGGCCTGGATCGGTCGTCGCTTGCGAGGCGACCGAAAGCACCTTACCGCAAGATTCATCGCGCGGAGAGAGCATCCCCGCTTCCTCCCGACCGCTCCATTCCCCCACGTTGAAATTCCCCGCCTTCCTCGCCGCCCTGCTCGCAACCGTTACCGGTGCCCTGGCGGCCGATAGCGTGGTCGTCTTCAACGAGATCGCTTACAACCCGCCGGCGGGTCAACCGGAGTTCATCGAGTTGCGCAACCTGCACGGCGTGGACGTGCTGATTGGCGGTTGGAAAATCGATGGTGGTGTGGACTTCACCATTCCGGCTGGGACGATCGTTCCCGGCGGTGGTCACGTGGTGATTGGAGCCGTCCCGGGGTCGCTCGGGAATTTTGCCGGCCAGCTCGATAATGGCGGCGAGACGCTGCGGCTCCGCAATCTCAATGGCCGCATCATGGATGAGGTCAGCTACGATGATGAAGGCGAGTGGGCGGCCGGCGCGGACGGCTCCGGCGCGACACTCGTCCGGCGCGCGCCGGACGCCAACGAAGGTCCGGCGGCCTGGACCACGAGCACGACGGTGGGTGGCACACCAGGCACGCAGAATTTCCATGAAGGAGCCTCCGCGGTCCGGACGGTCAACGTGGCGATTGGCGATAGTTGGAAATTCGAAGACTCGGGTGCTGCTGCCCCTGCAGGCTGGCAGAATGCAGGCTTCGACGACGGCGCGTGGAAATCCGGGCCGACGTTGATCACTGGCGGCGGTGGCAAGCTCGCCCGCGGGGTGAAGCCCGATGCGTTGCCGAACGGCCTGCTCGCCTACTGGTCCTTTAACGAAACGAGCGGCACAACGGCAGTGAACAGCGTGACCGGCCAGCCGAACGGGACGATGGCCAATGGAGCGACCTTCGTGACCGACGTGATCCGTGGTCAAGTCGCCAGCTTCGATGGCGCGGACGACCGGATGGAGGTGATCGACTCCGGGACCGGCCTGCCGAGCGTCGCCTTCCTGCCGAGCTTCACCGCCACGAACGATTTCACTTGGGCGGCGTGGGTGCTGTCCACTGTTGCCACGACCCATGAGGGGCAGTCCGGCTCGGTCATTCTCGGCAACCGCACCGACCCGAACGGGCAGGATTATACGCCTCGCGAGTTCATCAAGATCATGCCCACGGCGATGCAGTACCATCGTCAGGCGGCAACGGAGAATCTGAATTACCCGGATCTGATTATCTCGGCCTGGACGCACATGTGCGTCGTGAAGCGCGGGCAGTTCCTCGACTACTATCGCAATGGTGTTTTTGTTCAGACGCTCTCAATCAGCGGCGGGCTGAGCAATCCGATGCCTTTCTTCGTCGGGGGCGATCGGATGGCATCGGTGAATGAACACTTTGCGGGCCGGGTCGATGACGTGGCCTTGTGGACGCGGGCGCTTTCCGCGACGGAGATCGGGCAAATCGGCAGCGAGTTTGGCGTGACCCCGCCGCTGCCGAATCCGCCGGAGCAAACCACCGCTGCCGTTGCTGGCGCGCAGCCGCGCTACTTTCGCAAAGCGTTCACCTTCAGCGGAACGCCGGCCACTGCGACCATGGAACTGTGGCCGGTGGCCGATGATGGCGCCGTGATTTACCTCAACGGCGCGGAGGTACATCGCATCAATGTGCCGCCTACCACCGAGGTCGGTGACGCACGATTCCCTTCTGCTCCGATCACCATTCCGAGCGGCGCATTGGTCGCCGGCCCGAATGTGCTTTCGGCGGAAGTGCATCAATTTCCCGGGGGCAACGACGACCTGGTCTTTGGTGCGCAACTCGCCATCACCGCGGTTCCGGGGCCGGCACCCGCAGCGCCGCCGTCGCTGGTGTTCACGGAAATCTCGGGAGCGAATGACGCGAGCTTTTTCATCGAGCTGCGCAACACGTCCAGCGCTGCCGTGGACACCGCAGGCTGGACACTGAAAACCAGCAGCGGCCAAGCGGTGATCCTCCCCGCGCAGAATGTCACCGCCGGTGGATATTTCACGATCAAGGCGGGAGCGCTCGGCTTCACTCCGGCGGACGGCAGCAAACTGTTTCTGCTCGCACCGGGCGCCAACGAGCTGCGCGACTCACGCGAGGTGACGAATCGTTTGCGCGGCCTGCTCAGCAATGGTGCCTGGGGTCATCCGGATTCCGCGACACCCGGCGCGCCGAATCTGGCCACCATCGCGAGCGCGGTGGTGATCAACGAAATCTTCTATCACGCGCCGGGCAGTTCAGCGGAGCAATGGATCGAGCTGCACAATCGCACGGATGCCGACGTGAGCATCGCCGGGTGGAAGTTTAGCGACGGCGTGAGCTACATCTTCCCCGCTGGCACGATCGTGCCTGCAAATGGGTTCCGGGTCCTCGCGTGGGATCCGGCGGCCTTTGCGGCGCTGCACTCCGGCGTGACTGCGCTCGGACCGTTTGGCGGTTCGTTGAGTCGGAAAGGCGAATCGCTGACCCTCCGCGACGCGAACGACAACATCGTCAGCCAGCTCACCTATTCCGAAAACGGCCGGTGGAGTCAGTGGGCGGACGGCGGCGGTTCGAGCCTCGAGCTGCGCGATCGCGATGCGGACAATCGCGTGGCGGAAGCTTGGGACGCAAGTGACGAAAGCCTGAAGACTGGATGGCAAACGGTGAGCTACGGGCCGTTGCTCGGCTCGCACGCGACGACGAGCAGCCTTGCGTCCTGGAATGAGTTCATCCTCGGGTTGCTCGATGCAGGCGAAGTTCTGGTGGACGACGTAAGCGTTACCGAAAGCGGCACGCAGCTGATCCAAAACGGCACCTTCGATACGGGCACCGCGACGTGGAGGAACGTGGGCAACCATCAGCTCACGACCGTCGTGGACGACCCGTTCGCGCCTGGCAACAAGGTCATGAAGATCGTCGCCACCGGTGCGACGGAGCACATGAGCAATCATTCTGAGACGACGTTGAAAGCCGGCGGCGCTTTCGTCGCTCTGAGCAATGCAAAGAGTTACACGATCTCCTTCCGGGCGAAGTGGCTGCGTGGAACGAACCGGCTGCACAGCAGGCTCTATTTCAACCGCCTGCCGCGGCAGACCTTGCTGCCAATGGTGACGACCGGCGGCACGCCGGGAGCCGTCAATTCGCGCGCTGTCGCCAATGCTGGACCCACCTTCTCAAACCTCGCCGTCACCCCGGTCGTGCCGCCTGCCGGACAGCCCGCCACGGTGCGTGTGCGGATCGCTGATCCGGACAACGTGGCTACGGCCGAGTTGTTCTATTCTGCAAATGGGGGCGCATTCGCGAGCGCCGGGATGACCCTGAACGACGGCGTCTTTTCCGCCGATGTGCCCGCGAGAAGTGCCGGCACGCTCGTGCAGTTTTATGTGCGCGCCACCGACGCGCTCGGGGCGCAGTCGTTCTTCCCTGCGGCAGGCCCGGCGAGTCGCGCGATGATTCCGTGGGCCGACGGCAAGAGCATCTTCACGCTCCCGAGCGGGGCCAAACCGCACAACATCCGCGTCGTCCTCCCGACCGCCGACACGAACGATCTCTACAAAGCGGAAAACGTGATGAGCAATCATTACCGGCCTTGCACAGTGATCTACGACGATCGGGTCGCCTATTACCACGCAACGGCGCGGCTAAAGAGCAGTGAGCACGGGCGCTTTCAGGAGAACCGCGTCGGCTTCAACCTGCGGTTCAGCGGAGAAGAACCGTTCCTCGGTGCGCACGAAACCATCTCGGTGGATCGGTCAGGCAATCAGGGCACGGGCGGCATTGACGGCAACACCGTCAACTCGGTGCGCGAAATCCTGATCAAGTCGGTGATGACTGCCGCGGGCGGGATTCCCGCGGTCGAGGATGACATCGTGCGACTGATCGCGCCGGTCTCAAACAGCGGCACCTCGGCTTTCGACGGAGCCGAAATCACCGGAGCGGCGCTGCTGTCGAAGTCGCGTTTCGACGACGAATACCTCGACAACCAATGGCCGGAAGGCAGCGCCGGGATGTTTAAGCAGGAATACGTGTATCCGCTCTCCGCGACGATCGATCCGATCACACGAGCAGTCGGCACGAACCCGGAGCATCCCAAGGTTCCGCAAACCGCCGGCAGCCCGGGGCCGAGCGGAATCAACGTCTCGGGGATCTATGGAACTGACAAGGAGGCATACCGCTGGCACTGGTTGATCCGCGATTCCCGAACGCTGGATGACTACTCGCCTTTGCTCGCGGCGGTGACCGCCGTCGGCCAGCCCCAAGGTTCCGCCACGTTCAAAACTCAGACGAACGCAACGCTCGACGTGAACGGCTGGCTGCGAGCCGTAGTGGTTCCACAACTCTTCAGCGTCACTGACAACTATCTCGCCAATACGAGCGCGACACACAACTTCCTGCTCTTCTTCCCCGTCGGCGGCAAAGGCATCGCCATTCCGTGGGACCTTGATTATCTCGGCCAGAATGATCCGAACGCCCCGATCACCAATGGCGGCGATCTCGCGAAATTCATCGCTGATCCGGTCAACAAACGCACCTACTACGCGCACGTCCTCGACGTGCTGAATCGCTCGTTTAACACCGCACATCTTACCCGCTGGGCGCAGCATTATTCCCGATTTGGCGGCGACGACATGACGACAAGCCTATCGTTCCTCAATCAGCGTGCGACGGCCGTGCGCAGCATGCTTACCGGCGCGGGTGGCATCTCGCAGACTCCTTTCAATACGACTCCGAGCCCGCTGACGCTGACCGTGAACACCCCGTTTGCGACGGTCAACGGGGTCGGTTGGATCGACATCGCGGAGATTCGTTTGCAGGGCAGCGCTGAGCCGCTGGCGGTCACCTGGACGGGGGAAAAGACCTGGACACTCCAGCTTCCAGTAAGCGCTGGGACCAACGACTACATGCTCGTCGCCTACAACAATCTCGGCGCGCAACTCGGCAGTGCATCGGTCACAGTGACCGGCACCGGAGGGGTGTTTCCCGCCGGACCGGGGAACCTCGTGATCAGCGAGATCCACTTCAATCCTCCGGATGCAGCTACGGAGTTTGTGGAGCTCCTGAATCTAACCAGCACAACGCTCGACCTTGGGGGATGCCATTTCGATGAGGAGTTGAGTCAAGGCATCGCCTACACCTTTCCTGCGGGGACACAGATTCCGGCCGGTGGCCGGTTGCTGGTCGTGCGCGATCGTGCTGCGTTCATCGCCGCCTATCCGGCTGCCGGGCCCCTCGCTCCGAATCAGTTCAGCGGCGCATTGGATAACGCGGGGGAAAGCCTGGTGCTCTATGCCGCGAGCGGTTCGGAGATCTTTCGCGTCGCGTTTTCCGATGAGATCTACCTCGCGGATGGTGGCGGACATTCGCTGGTTCGAGTGCTGGGCAGCACCAAACCGACTCCATTGCCGTCTATCTGGCGGGCAAGCGTGGCAACCGGTGGCAATCCCGGCGCCAGCGATGCCGTGGCGTTCTCCGGGACAGCCCTCGCGGATGCGGATCTGGATGGCCTCGCCGCCCTTCTCGAATACGCCTTGGGAACAGATGAAGGCACTCCGACCCCGGACCCTTGGGACGTCACTCGCGACGCTCTCGGAAACTTTATCATCACCTTCCAACGCGCCATCGCTGCGGACGATGCGGCGGTCACGATTGAAGCCGCTCCAGAGGTGTCTGGAGCTTGGGCGCCTGCGGATGCGACGCCGGTCGGCAGCGTGCTGAATGGCTCTCTGTCCACAGAGACCTGGCGCGTTCCGCCACCCGTCGGCAGCCAGCCTTTGTTCCTGCGATTGCGAGCTACCCGCCGGTAATCGGCGCCCGCGTCGAGCGCGGAGTTCGGATGGGTCCGCGGCTACCTTCGCCGTCCGCTGTTCACGGGCGCTGTTCTGCCGTGATGAATCCGCGATAAAGGTTTCGGGATTCTCTAAAAACGTTTTGACAGAAATGTTTACGAGTCCACTCTCCAGCGGCTGCTCCCCCGCACCAACAGAACAACCCCCGCCTCTCCTCGGCACCCTCTTGCCCTCCACTCTCCTATGAAATCACTCCGTTCCCGCCCCGCTTTCTTCTCTGGACGCGCCACCGCCGCCACCCTTCTCGCCCTTGCGGCATTCAGCGGGCAGTCCTACGCACAGTTCTCGATCGGGGGCAGCTTTATCGGGCGTGGCAACGATCAAACTCTTGCGATCGATGATCTCGCTGGAGTGATTCCGCAGCGCGATTGGAACAATCTCGGCTCACCTTTTAAATTCAACGATAACGGCAATGGTCCGTTTACCAGCACTCCGCTGCTCTTAGACAACGGGGTGCTTGGAACCAGTGGGACAAGCCCAGTGACGGTGACCGTCGATGCGAACGACAGTTGGAGTTCCGACGGTCCGACGTCGACACCGAATGATAAGTTGATGAAGGGGGTCATCAAGGCAAACAGCGGGGAGGCGAGAACGGGGACCGTCACGTTCAACAACCTCAAGCCCAAGTTCCTCTACGACGTAGTGGCCTACACCGCCACCAACGGTGGTGGATCGAACTCGAACTGGTCGCTTACGGGCTTAAATCCCTACCAGACCTTCTTCATTACGGAGGAGAATTCGTTCGACGGTACCTTCACCCGCGGCATAAGCACCGATTCCGCCGTGCGCACTGCCGAAACGGACTACGTGCGATGGGAGAACGTACTCGCGTCGGCCGCCAACACCCTGAACCTTTCATTCGTCTGGGTGAATGGTACCGACGGCACCGGCATGGCGGGCTTCCAGCTGATCGAACTTGGCCCGCAACCGGGTCCGGACACCTTCTACAATGGTGGAGCGGGGGCAGGCACGTGGGACATGGAACTCACAACGAACTGGCGCACGACCAACACGCCTGATGTTGCGCCGAGTGACACCGAGTTCTTTGCAAACGACAAAGCGAACTTCGGCGATCTCGGTCCCGACGGGGCACGCACCGTTACCGTCGCCGCGGGTGGCGTTGATGCTGGTGCTGTGATCGTGAACAACACCGGCACCAACAGCTACACAATCGGGGGAGGTCCAATCCGCGGGGTAACGGCGGCGCTTGTGAAGGATGGCGATGCACCCTTGACGCTGACCGGCCTCAATGAGTTTGGCGGGGGCACCACGATCAAGCATGGCACCGTCAATGTCTCTACCATCGGGGACAGCACCACGGCCGGGAATTTGGGCAAGGGTGGATCGCTGACCGTGGGTGATGCGACCGGCGCCGCGAACGCAGTCCTGAACTACAGCGGTGTCACCGCCTCGGCGGCGCGCTCCGTCGCGATCGGTGCGCTGGGTGGAAACATCACGGTGCAAACGGGAGGCACCACGCTGACTCTGACCGGGAACTTGACCGGCACGGGACCACTGCTCAAAGGCGGCAGCGGCAATCTGGCAGTGACCGGCACGGGCGGCAATTTTTCTGGTGCGATCACGGTTCCGGTCGGTGGACTGACCGTGGGCGGCATGGCCAGCGGCGCCGGCGCAATCTCGGTCGGAACCACAGGACCGGCATCATTCACCTACGGCGGGAGCAATCTCGTCGATGGGCGTTCACTAACTGTCGGCGCCAGCGGCGCGACGGTTGGCGCTTCCGATCCCAACGCCTTCTACAGGATCAACGGAACAATCACCGCAACCGCGGGCGCATTGACCGTCTCCGGCCCAGGCCGCCTTGCGCTCGGAGGCGTGGCCAATTTTGCCACTATGCCGACGATCAGCGCCGGTGCGACGCTGGCTTTGCAAAACGAGTCCGGCAATGTGCTCCCGGCCGCGGCAATCAGCATCCCCACCGGCACGCTGGAGCTCGCTCCCGGTGCGCTCGGCAACAACACGGCTGCACTGACTTTGAGCGGAGGCACCCTCCGGCTGGGTCATGAAGGATTGCTCGGCGACTACTATAACGGGGGGGTGAACAACGCAGACCTGTCCGGCACCGCCGCCAGCGTTCGCAATTACTTCGCGGGGCTGGGCGCGCCCGCCGTTTCCGCCCGGACCAACACGGCCGGCCAGAGCAACCTCGACTTCAACAACGGCAATGGTGGGAACGCTGCGCCATTCCTCAGCCAGGGATTCACTCCGGAGAATGACCTTCGCAGTCTTTTCACCGGTAAGATCCTGATCACCAGCCCAGGCGACACGACTTTCTTCACCACCAGCGATGATGGCAGCGCGGTGTTCATTGATGGCGCGCGCGTGGTGAACAACAACTTCTTCCAAGGGATGACGGAGCGCTCCGGCACCATCAACCTCACGGCGGGACTGCACGACATCGCGATTTACTATTACGAAGGGGGCGGTGGAGCGGGCTTTGTTGCACGATACCAGCCAGCCGGTGGGACGAAGCAGATCATCCCGAATGGCGTGCTGTTTGCAGGTGATACTTACACCGACACCGCGCGTCCGATCCTCGTAACCCAGAGTTCCGCACTCGAGATCGGCTCAGCGGTGGCAAACCTTGGCGCTTTGACTCAAACCGGCGGGACCACACTTGCGGTCACGGGATCGGCGAAATTCAGCGGCACGACCCTCAGCGGCGCGGGTGCTCTGGGCCTTAACAATCGGATCGGCAACGTCAACCTTGGTCCGATCACCGCGACCAGCCCGACCATCAACAAGTCTGGCGACGGCGCACTGGTGTTCAGCCAGGCGACCCCTGCGAATACCACGATCAATGCGAGCGCCGGTCTCGTTGTCGTGCAAGGCAGTGAAGCGGGCGGGACGACGACCAACCCCCTTTCCGCTGCGACGGTGAACTTCTCCGGCACCGGCAATCTCGGGCTGAGCGCCACCGCGGGTAATCCGACCTATAACATTCCGGTTTCATCAGCCGGCAGCTACCGCATTGAAGCCGGCCAGTTCGGGGGCGGGAACATCGCGGACACTACAGTGACTCTGCAAAATGCCGGTCTGGTCGTCACTGCGGGCTCCACGCTCACGACTCGCGTCGCGGACAGCAACTTCACCTTGAACGTCAACGCTCCGATCAGTGGTGCCGGGTCGCTCACTGCCGAGGAAGGCAACATCAACTTCACCGGGGGCTCTGTGAACCCTCAGGGTGGCTTCACGGTGAATGTCGCTCGCGTAAATGTCTCGGGACCACTCACGACGGGTGCTCTGACGGTGGCGAACAGCCTGAATGGGGTCGTCCCGAACGGCGCCAACAACACGGCGCAACTGACCCTCGGCGGTGCAGCAGACGTGAGCAGCTTGACGGTGAACGGTGGCAGCTTCACGACGAACAGCACCCTGAGTAACAGCGGCGCCCTCGTCACCACCGGCGGCACGTCCACCTTGAACGGAAACGCGACGAGCGCTTCGGTGAACATCACCAACAGCACTCTGACGGCGAACGGGACCTTCACCAGCGCGGGTGCCTTTAACGTAGGCGGTGGCGGCAACGCCACCCTGAACGGCGCTTCGAACCTTGGCAGCATCGAGTTGACGGGGAATGCCGTTCTTACCGCTACAGCGGCCGTAACGGCGGGCAGCGTTTCCGTGACACCGGGCACTACTTTGAACCTCAGCACGCTGAATTACACCGGCTCCGGGGTGAACGTGGACGAAGGTCTGGTGCGAGTGCAAAGTGGCGTGGTCAACATGGGCACGGCTCCGCTGACCTTTGCGTCCTACACCGTTCAGGCTGGATTGCTCGAAGGGGTGATCACCGGAACCAACGACCTAAACGCAGGTTCACCCGGTCTGACCACGCCAAACCCCGGCACCGGCAAAGGACCGGAAACCGGCGGCGCGCGGCTCTCGCCACGCCTCGGCGAAACCAACACCAAGAGTGCGACGCTTTGGGGCGATAACGAAACCTGGGTTTATACGGGCCAGTTCTTTGATGCCGACGGCACCTTCACCTTCGGTGAGAACATCGACGACGACACCCGGCTCTTCATTGACGGCAATCTCGTCCTGAACTCCGGCTGCTGCGGCGAAGCGCGCTCGAGCAACGGAGGCGCAAACAACGGCAATAACTATGGCATGGGCGGCGCCGGAGACGGCTGGCACCGATTCGAGCTTCGCATGCGCAATGGCGGCGGCGGTGCAGGGAGCGATCCGACCGGCAACGGCTGGGGCCAGGGCGACAGTGCTCAGTTCCTGCGCAAAGGATTCGGTCTCAACGTTGCGGGTACGACCAGCGTCGCCGCGGCGGACTACGTCATTCCGACGGATCCAGGCAACGCGACGTTGTTCCGTATTTCCGATGGCGGTGGCCGGGTGGTCATCGACGCAGGATCAACGCTCCGCGTTGGTTCGACCACCAACTCAGCGCTCGTACAGCTTAACGGCAGCTTCAACAATCCGGCGGTCCTGCGGATCAATGACAACGCGGCAGCAACGGTCAACACCGCGAACGCCATCGCGATCCCCACTGGTTCTTCCGAAGGCGTCGTGACCGTTGGCACGAACAACACGCTGACCGTCGGCAAGTTCGATCTGTCCGACGGAAGCACTCTGACCAAGAACGGCCCAGGCACCGTGCGGGTCACGGGAACCGTTGCGGAGTCAGTGCTCGGGCCAGCGCCTACTGCGTTCTCGACCGGCAACATCAACGTCACCGAAGGCACCTTGCTCTTTGATGCGACGAGCACCGGCACCGGTGGGATTACTGCTTCGGTCTCAGGAACAGTCGGTGGCACGGGGACGCTTTCCGGTGCCCTCACTGCGACCAGCGGCGGTATCGTTTCCCCAGGCAACAGCGTCGGGGTGATGAACGTAGGCAGCTTGCTGATGGGCACCGGCTCGATCCTCAAACTCGAAGTCACGAGCGCCGACAGCCACGACGTCTTGAACGTCGGCAATGCGGTGAACATCGCCGGCTCATCGCTGCAATTGACGCCGCTGAACTACGTCGGCCTGCTCAACGAGATCTACTACGTGATCGTCAATAACTCGCCGAACGCCGTCACCGGAACGTTCGCGGGCCTTCCAGACGGCTCCACGTTTACGGCCGGAACCAGACAGTTCCAGATCAGCTACGATGCCAACTCGGCAACGCGGTCCTTCGATGCCGGCGGCAACGACATTGCGATTCGCGCGGTGCCCGAGCCCGGATCGCTGGTCACCCTGTTGAGCGGCCTCGGCATGCTCGCTGGCCTGCAGCGCATCCGTCGGCGCCGGTAACCCGGAGCTGGATTCATCTCAAGAACGCCGCTGCGCAAGCAGCGGCGTTTTTCTGTACCCCACCCGCCCGCGCCACCAGGGACGCGGTGGCTAAAACTCCAGCCGGACTACCTGACTCCCCGCTTCAACTCGCCCGATCGTATGACCCTTGGTGAGCTTCAGCGTCTGCGCCTGATCCTTCGCAGCGACGATCACCACCATCCCGATGCCCATGTTGAAAACCTGATACATCTCCTCCGAGCGAATCTTTCCCCCACGTTGAATGTGCTCGAAGAGCGCCGGCACTTTCCACGACTTCGTGTCGATCACCGCGTCCATGTCGGCTGGCAACGTGCGCGGCAGATTGTCGAGAAGGCCGCCCCCGGTGATGTGGGCAAGGCCTTTCACCAGCCCTGTCGGCAACTGCGCCAGCATCGGCTGGTAGTTCCGATGCACGCGCAGCAACTCCTCGCCCAACGGTTTCACAAGACCGGGAAGCCGCCCGTCCAGTTTGCATTTCAAACTGTTAAAAAGGACTTCCCGAGCCAGCGAATAGCCGTTCGTGTGCAGACCGTTTGAGGCGAGACCGATCACCACGTCGCCCGGTTTGATCCGGCTGCCGTCGATCATCCGCCGGCGATCCACCACGCCGACAATCGTTCCCGCGAGATCGTATTCGCCGGGTTGATACATGCCTGGCATCTGGGCGGTTTCCCCGCCGATCAAAGCGCATCCGCCTGCCTTGCAGGCTTTCGTGAATCCCTTGATCAGTTGCTCGAACACCGGCGGCTCCAGGCGTTCGGCACCGATATAATCGAGGAAGAACAACGGCTTTGCGCCGACCACCGCGATGTCGTTGATGCAATGATTCACGAGATCCTGCCCGACGGTATCGTGGCGGTTGGCGGCAAACGCGATCTTCAGCTTCGTTCCGACACCATCGACGCTCGAGACGAGCACCGGCTCCTTCATCCCTCGAAAATTCGGCTGAAACAGCCCGCCGAAACCGCCGACTTTCCCGAGCACCTCCGGACCGTGTGTGACCTTTACGCGCTCATGGATGCGACTCTTCACCCGGTTGCCGAGATCCACATCCACTCCAGCGAGGGCGTACGCTTTGCGCGAAGGAGTCGCGTCAGGTTTATCGATAAGGCGCTTCATCGGATCGAGTCAGGAGCGGAATAACTGCGGTTGCTCCTCGGCGCCGAGCAGATTGGCGCGATCCGCTCGCCGCTCCATGATGAATTTGTCCAGGGTTGGATCCACCGGCACCGGATAGTCGCCGGTGAAGCATGCGAGGCAAAACGTGGAACGATCCTGCTCCGTCGCGCGGACCATTCCATCCACATCGAGATAACCGATCGAATCCGCGCCGAGATAATCGCGGATCTCTTCCAGAGTACATTGGTTGGCGAGCAACTTTTCGGGGTCGGGGAAATCGATCCCGTAATGGCAGGCGTGCCGGTGCGGCGGACACGAGATCCGCATGTGCACTTCCTTGGCGCCTGCTTCACGGAGGTTCACCACACGCGCGCGGGCAGTCGTCCCGCGGACGATTGAATCGTCCACCACCACCACGCGCTTCCCGGCGACCGCTTCTTTGATCAGGTTCAGTTTCACGCGCACGTTGAAGTCGCGAATCAACTGAGTGGGCTGGAGGAAAGTGCGGCCGATGTAGTGATTGCGCACAAAGGCATGATGGTAAGGAATCCCGAGTTCCTCCGCGAATCCGAGCGCCGCGTAATTCCCGGAATCGGGAACCGGCACAACGAGGTCCGCTTCAACCGGGTGCAGGCGCGCGAGTTCCCGCCCCATGGCCGTCCGCACACGAGCGACATTGATGTTGCTGATCAACGAATCGGGCCTCGCGAAATAGACATACTCGAACATGCAGAACGCGCGCTGCACCGCTTTGAAGGGGAACTCGGAGCGGATGCCGTGTTCGTCGATGATCACGACCTCGCCGGGCTCAATTTCACGCACGAACTCCGCGTGGATCAGATCGAACGCGCACGTCTCACTCGAGAGCACCCACGCCCCTTCCAGCTTGCCGAGCGAAAGTGGGCGAAACCCAAACGGGTCGCGCACGCCGATCAATTCGCGCTCACTCATCATGACCAGTGAGAAGGCGCCTTCGATCTTGCGCAGAGCGCCGAGCACGCCGCTTGCGCCCTTTGGCTGCGCCAGCAGGTGCAGGATGATCTCGCTATCGACGGTCGTCTGAAAAATCGAACCCTGACGCTCGAGTTCGTCGCGCAGAATCGCGGCGTTCACCAAATTGCCGTTGTGCCCGATCGCGAGCTGGCCGCGGCCCGTGCTGAACATCAGCGGTTGCGCGTTCCCCAGGGTGCTCGAGCCAGTGGTGGAATAGCGGACGTGACCGATTGCACGGGTGCCCTTCAACCGATCGAGATCGGTCGCGGAGAAAACCTGCGAGACGAGCCCCATCGCGACGTGCCGAAGAAAGGGCGTATTCGGGCCGGAAGCGGTGACGATTCCAGCGCTCTCCTGGCCGCGATGTTGCAGTGCAAACAGCCCGTAATAGGTCAGGACGGCAGCGTTCGGATGGCCGAACACGGCGAAGACGCCGCACTCGTGAGTAGGTATGTGGTGCTTCACTCGGGTCGGGCGGAACGCGACAGTATCGGCGACGATCAGAGGGTCAAGCGCTCCCGCCACGCCCGATGGTGACACGGCCCATCCCGGTTCTTGAGGTTCCCCGAGTTGCCCGACGGCCTTGCGAAGGCGCGAGGTCGCAAGCTTCTCACCGCGCCGACTGGGAGCGGATGGTCGCGGTGACGAGGATTAATCATGTGCGATCGCTGTGGGTGGGATGCTGTCCCACGAGCCCCACGGTCTGCCCGGCCAGAATAGTCATCGAAGTGGTGATTTTGCGCGTCGAGAAAAGAGGTGCGCGGTCCGCCGCACGGATCTTTGCGAAATACGGCGCGAGTTCGAGATGGATGGTATTTCCCCCGCCATGTGCCCCAGGTCAATGGCACCGGACAGCGATCCGACGCCTTCAGCTGCAAAGTCCGAACGCCGAACTCGGCAGCGACTTGCCTGGCCAGATCATGAGCCGGTCCGGACGCAATCGTGAACCTGGCAGGTTCCCCTACAGCGGGGCTGTGTGAGGTGCGCATTTGAGCGCACTGCTTAGGATGACCCGTCGCCGGACCGAGCGGGTTGCTTTCCCATGGAGCCCATTGCCGGCGCGCTATTTCAGCGTCTGGAGATACGCTTTCACGTCCTCGAGTTCCTGCGGCTTGAGGATGAGGCCCATCGGCGGCATCGGCGAGACGCCGAGTTGCTGGAAGCCTTCCGCGAGGACTTTGTTCGGCTCGGTGAGGCTCTCTTCCAGATACTTCGCGTCCTTGCGCGCGGCGATGCCATCGAGCGCAGGACCGACCGCGCTCCCCTGCCCTTTCAGCACGTGGCAGAGTGTGCAGGCGGCAGTCGCATGCTTGAAGAAGATCTGCTCGCCGCGGGTGGCCAGACCGACTGGCGCTTTTTCGGATGCGTCGCTGCCAGCGACCAACTCGCTCAGGCGCACATCATCAAAGAGACTGTCGCCAGTGGCGACGTGGAGAAGGTTCACGCTCGCGACCGTCAGGTTGTTGCTGTTGAAGATCACTTCCACCTCCGTCCAGCCGCTCTCGCGCGCGGTGGCGCGCTCCGTCTCGTGCCTGGAACCGTGGACGTTCAAGCTCGCGCGGCCGCGCAAGGCGTGCGTCTTCAACCAGCCGGAGAGACGGTAGTCTGTGTTGGGCTTCACCGGAATGTCGGCATGCAGACTCGTGTCGGCGTCACCGCGCGTGATGCACTGCACTGCGTTCTTTCCCCCGCGCGCCGCGCCGGCGCTCGAGATGACTTTCCACTCCGCACCGGCGTTTGCCGGACGATTGCCATAGTCCCGCCGGCTCCAGCCTTGCGGCAGCCCATCCGCGCCGACCAGTTCGAAGTCGGGATTCGGCAGCAGATTCGGCCCTTCCTGGTAGCTCTGCGCTTTGTGCCTCTTCCCGAGCAGCTTCGCAGCTTCGGCGAGCCATTCGTCGGACTTCACGGCGGCGTCCATGGAGAGATTCCGGACAAGGGTTTGCACCTCCGGAGTCGTCGGAAGTTCCGCAAGCTTCACAAAAGCGGCGAGTCGAGTGTGCGGTTGCGGATCGGAGACGAGGCCGGCTCCAAAGAGGAGCGCCTCGGCTTTCTGATCGGTGCCAAGCGCGCGGATCGCATTGCGGCGCAGCGCGGGATCTTTGGCGAGCAGTGCCGATTTGTGCGTTGGCTCATCGAGCGCGCCGAGTCCTTGCAACGACCAGAGCGCATGCAGCGCGGCCGTTGAGCCGTCGTTCGCAATGATGGCTCTTTTCAACAACTCGATGGCGTCCGTCTTCTTTCCGTCCACGAGCAGTCGTTGGGCGGTCAGCCGCCAATGCTGGGTGTCGCTCCCGAGTGCGCGCACCAGATCCGGGGTGCTCGCGCCCTTCAGCGAAGTGACCGCTGGCTTCTGCGCCTTCTCCCAAACGACCCGGTAGATTCGCCCGCGCGCATGATCACGCAGCGGGTTCTCGTGCGCTCCGCCGACACCTGTTCGCGCGGCGTAGCCACCTCGTTCGGGGCTCGGTGTCGGGTTGTGCTGAATGATGAAATTCTGCCAGTCGGCAAACCACACCGCGCCGTCCGGCCCAACTTCGGCGAAGACGGGCGACATCCATTCGTCGCTGCTCGCCACGAGATTGAACGCGTCTTTCGCCACGTAGCCGGCGCCCTGCGGCTGCACATCCATCAGCGCGATGAGCTTCATCGTCGGCTCCGTGACCAGTGCTTTGCCCTGCAAACGCGGTGGCAGATTCGCGGAGTAGATGAATGCGCTCCCCGCCGCCGAGGTGTAACCGCCAAAGACATCGACCTGCCGGAAGTTCGGCGTGATCGCGTGCGCCTTGTCCTCCACGTTGATCCGCTTCGCGCTGGTGATTCGCAGCCCGGGCGGCGTGAGTCCCGCCGGGATGCCGCCGTAGAAGATCGGTGCGTTGTTGGCCGTGCCGCCGAATTGATCGCCCGCCGCATTCTGTGAATGGGCCCAGGCGTTATTCGAGAACTGATGCAGGAATTCGAGCGCGGAGCCGTCCGCCTTAAAACGATACGTGCCCATCCCAAACTCGCGCTGCTTGCCGCCGACCGTGCCTTTGAATCCGGAATAGCCGACGCAACCGTAGAGCCAGTTATCGAAGCCGTAGTGCAGGCTGCTCGCCTGCGCGTGCGTGTCCTTCACGCCCCAGCCTTCCATCACCACCTCGCGGACATCCGCTTTGTCGTCGCCGTTGGTGTCTTGCAGGAAAAGGAACTGCGGCGGCTGCGCGACGATGATTCCGCCGCGGGCGAAGACCAGGGAGGTCGGGATGTTCAGCTTGTCCGCGAACACCGTGAACTTGTCCGCTTTGCCATCGCCGTTCGTGTCTTCACAAATCTTGATCCGATCGTTCCCGGCGCCATTGGGCGAAACGTCATGCGGATAGTCGCTGGTCTCCGCCACCCAACAGCGCCCGCGTTCATCCCAAGCCATGGCGATCGGCTTCGCGATGTCCGGCTCCGATGCGAAAAGCTCCAGCCGCATGTCTGGCGGCACTTGTGTCCGCTCCATCGATCCTTTCATGCTCATCGGGGCCTGAAAGGTCACCGGTTCCGCGCGTTTTTCGTAATTCGCAACGTGCGGGTTCGGCTCGCGCTTCTCCGCTTCGCGTCCGGCGACAAATTGCTCCCATTCCTTTCGCCGCGGCTCACTCGTGGCGGCGAGCAGTCGGTCGCGCATCGTGTTCAGGAAGCCGGGCCGGGTCCATTCGCGCTGATCGCTCGCAGCCTCTGCCGGTATCACCCGCTTCGGATCGATGCCGCTCAACATGGGGAAATCTGCGCGCGGCGCATCGAGCAGCACCGCGTCGAATTTCGCCAGGAACTCGGGCGTCGCCGCGCTCGGGTCTGCCACGTAGTCGAACCAGATCGCCTCGCGGCCAAACTCCTGCATGAGCACGGGAGCGCGTTTCGAGGAAGGCGTGCCCTCTTTGCCGAGATACAAAACGCGGATTGGTCCGGCAGCTTCTGCAGCGAACGAGAACAGAACGAGGACAGGCAGGAGTTTCATGGGGAGCTTGGGGAGACTACGAAAGCCCGATGCAGTCGGATCGCCAATCTCCGATTCGGAGTGCGCGCACTTTGAGGTAAATACGGGAGAGGCCTCGCGAGCCTGATGGCCGATCAGGGTGCATCCCCGGCGTATATTTAGGCGAAGCTCTGGCGGGTGGCAGGGCTCATGCATAGATTCCGCCGATGATTGCGCAAAAAGACGCTCTGCTCCGGCTGCTTCGAGACGATGACGATGCGACGCTCGGTCTGGTCAAAACGCAGCTCGCCCAGGCCGGGATCGACGCGCTCCCCGAGCTGCGAGCCCTCCTGAAAGCGGCCGATCCGCGAGCGGCGCGTCAATTGCGCGAAGTCATCGCAGAAGTGGAAACGCGCGAAGCGGACGCTCTGTTTGCGCAGCTTTGCGGATCGTTCCCCGAGCAGGGCGATGTGGAAGATGCGGCGTGGCGGCTGGCGGCCACGTTTTCACCGGGCGAGGATTTTGGCCCGCAGCGAACGTTGCTCGACGCTTGGGGCGCGGAGGTCCGCAAGCGACTGCGCAAAGCAACGACCGATTGTGACCGCATCGAGACGCTCGTGGAGTTTCTCGGCGACGAGGTGCGGCTGCGCGGGAATGAGGACGATTACTACAACCTGAACAATTCCCTGCTGCCCGAGGTAATCGATACGCGTGTCGGCATTCCGATCACCCTTTCGCTGATCTACATTCTGGTCGGGCGGCGTGCCGGTATGGAGCTTTCGGGCGTCGGTCTGCCGGGTCACTTCATCGTGCGGCACGGCGACAGTTTCTTTGATCCCTTTCACGGCGGGCGGCGGGTCGGGCTGGAGGAATGCCGCACCCTGCTGGAGCAACAAAACCTCGTGTTGGCTGCGCACCATCTTCAACCGGTTGGATCACGTCAGATCTTGCTCCGGATGCTGTCGAACATCTATGCGCTCAGCGAAGAGAGCGATCCGCCGCTGGCGGCCAAGGTCTCGAGCTGGATCGCCGGATTGCGGCGCGCGGGCTGATTACACGAAAGCCTCCGCCACCGAGTCCGCCATCAGCTTGCCGCGCTGGGTGAGCCGGAAACGCCCATCCTGCTCCGCGAGCAGCCCGAGTTCCTGAAATTCGCGCATCTCGTCCTGCCACGGCGTGAGCTCTCCCGCCGCGACTCCCTGGCTGGTGCGCATCGCGAAAGCCAGCGTTTCTCCGCGGCGCTGTGCCGGCGTGAGGTGCTCTTCAAAGCTGCCGGCTGTTCCGGTCTCCAGAATCCGTCGGGAATACTCCGCCGTGTCCGGGATGTTTTGCCAACGATGCAGCCCACGGGTCGAAAAGGCGCTCGGGCCGAAGCCGAGGTAATCCGCGCCGCGCCAGTAAGCTTGATTGTGCCGCGATTCCCGGCCGGCTCGCGCGTAGTTTGAGATCTCGTATTGCGCCCAGCCCGCAGCCGGGAGCACCTGCATGGTCGTTTCGAAAAACGCGACATCGCGGTCGTCATCCTGACGAAACTCGCCCCCGGTGAGCCGTCGAAAGTAGTCGGTGTCTTCCTCGTAGGTCAGACAGTACGAGGAGACGTGCTCCGGCTGCAGCGCGATGGTTTTGGACAGCGTCGCCTCCCATTGCGCAACGCTCTGTCCCGGCACGGCAAACATCAGGTCGATGTTCAGATTCCCGAACCCCGCCTCGCGGAGAACGTGAAAGGTCTCCTCGGCCTGCGCAGCGGAATGCACCCGGCCGAGGGTTTGCAGCAACGCATCGTCCCAGGATTGCACGCCGAGACTCAGGCGCGTGACTCCGAGCGAATGGAGCAGCCGCGCCTTGGGTGCGCGAACCGTCGCGGGATTCGCTTCGAAGTCCCACTCTTCGAGCTGTGAGAGATCGAGCCGGTTTCGCAAACCTCCGAGCAGGTATTCGAGTTGCGCCTCGCTCAGCGCACTCGGCGTTCCGCCGCCAAAGTAAATCGTGCGCGGCTGCACGTCGTGAGTCGTCGTCGCGAGTTCCACTTCGCGCAGCAGCGCATCCAGAAAACGCGTGGTCTTGTTCGCGGAACCCACCTCCACGTAGAAGCTGCAGTACGGGCAAAGCTTCGGGCAAAACGGGATGTGAAAGTAGAGATGCTCGACGGCTGCCATCGCTCAACCTTCACCCGAAAGCGGCTGCGACGCGACTTCTCCGGCCCGTCCGAAAGTCCGCACCACGCGCGCCGGATTCCCCTGCATCAGCACTCCAGCCGGCACGTCTTCAACCACGACCGCACCGGCCGCGAGCATACTGTCCGGCCCGACAGTCACTCCAGGCGCGACAAAAACCTGCGCGGCGATCCAGCAGCCACGGCCAATGGTGATGGGCTTCGTGACCAGCTCGAAGCGCGGCGTCTGAAACCGGTGCGAGCCCGTGCAAAGGAACGCGCGTTGCGAGATGCAAACGTCCGATTCAATCCGGACCGCCGCGAGGCTGAGGATCAGCACTTCTTCGCCGAGCCAGACGTGGTCGCCGATGCTCAGCCTCCATGGAAAGGTGATGTTCACGTGCGACCGCACCACCACGCCGTTTCCGACGCGCGCCCCGAAGGCTCGCAACAGGCTCACCCGCAACGCCGAAGGCCACGGGATCGCCGTCTGAAAAAATGCCCACTTCGCCACCAGCCAGAGCGCTTCCTTCCAAGCCGGAACGCCCCGTGCAAATCCGCCGGTGGTGTATCCGCTCAGCTCCATCTTTGCAGTTGGCGCCGGACGGTCAGTGGCATATCGGCTGCTTATCGCAACACGCCGACAGGGCGCGACAGCTTTTAAACGAACTTTCTTCTGCCCACGGCACCGTGCATATCTTCGCCAAGTGAACCAGGCACCACTTGACGCCTCCCCGCTCGCGATGGAACGGCGGAGTCCGCCCATCTTGCAGGCCGACGTAACGCCGGATTGGATTGCGGCCGGCCGTGGTCTGGTGACGCCCTTCCCCCGGACCGCAACCGTCCCCCGCATTTTCTCGCATTGGGCGCAAGCCACGCCGTCAGCCGTCGCGGTGATCGAAGACGCGCGGCGTTGGACCTATGGCGAAATCGATCGCTGGTCGAACACGGTCGCGCATCGCCTTCGCAGCCGAGGACTCGTGCACGGATGCTTCGTCGGCGTGCCCGGTGTGCGTTCAGCGGCCTTTGTGGCGACGGTGCTTGGCATCCTCAAAGCCGGCGGTGCGTATCTTCCCCTCGCGCTCGACGAGCCTGAGGAACGTCAGGCTCAACGCCGCGGCGTGTGTGCCGTGGTGCTCGATGAACTGCCGGAGTATCCAGGTGAAACGGAGATGTCGTTCACCCGAGAGGCATCCGAAAGCGCGGCCCCGGAGAACGCGGCCGATTCGCCCGCTTACGTCCTCTACACCTCAGGCTCCACCGGGGTCCCGAAGGGCGTGATCATTCCGCACTGCGGGATCGTTCGCCTCGTCTGCGCGACCGACTACCTCACGGTCGAACGTGACGACGTCTTCTCGTTCCACTCCAACCTTTCGTTCGACGCGTCCACTTTTGAAATGTGGGCGCCGCTCCTCAATGGAGCCTCGCTGGTCGTCACCCAGACCGAGACGGTGCTTTCCGCCAGCGCCTACGCCAAGCACCTCCAGACCTACGGGATCACGGCAACCCTGCTCACGACGTCGCTTTTCAATCAGCTCGTTCGCGAAGCGCCTTCCATGTTCGCCGGTCTGCGCTGGCTGTTCTTTGGTGGAGAAGCGGCCGACGCGATGAGCGTTCGACGCGTTCTCGAACACGGACGTCCACAGCATCTCGTCAATGCCTACGGGCCAACGGAGGCCACGGCGCTCGCGCTCTGCCATCGCATCGGCGAGGTGGTGAACGATCGCGTTCCCATTGGGCGGCCGATCGCCAACACCGACGCGTTCGTTTTGAACGCAGACCTGCAGCCAGCCGAGGAAGGCGAGCTGCACCTCGGCGGACCGGGGCTGGCGCTCGGCTACGTGCACGAGCCGCAGCTCACCAGCGAGCGTTTCATCGAGACCCCTTATGGCCGCCTTTATAAAACCGGCGATCTGGTTCGCTGGCGGGCGGGCGGGACGCTCGACTACCTGGGCCGGTTGGATCGGCAGATGAAAATCCGCGGCTTCCGCATCGAGCCCGGCGAGATCGAAGCCGCGCTGGGCCGGCATCCGGGAGTGCAACAATCCACCGTCGTCGTCAGGCCGGCGGCAAACGGCGAACCGATGCTGGTCGGCTACTTCGTCGGTGAAGTCACAGCCGCGGAGCTCCGCAACTTTATCCGCGAACATCTGCCGACGCACATGGTGCCCGCGGCCCTCGTTCCTCTCAGGGCTCTGCCGCTCACTCCGAATGGCAAGCTCGACCTGAACGCGCTGCCGGCGCCGCTCTTCGAACGGGCTGCCGCGATTTTGCCGCAGACGGCCAGCGAACGACGGCTGGCCGCGCTTTGGTGCGAGCTTCTCGGGTTCGAAGCCATCGGCGTTGAGGACAACTTCTTCGAAGTCGGTGGGACGTCGCTGCTGCTCCTCCGTCTGCACGCCCGGATTGTGGGCGAATTCGCACGTGATGTCCGGCTCGTCGCGCTTCTGCAGCATCCCACCATCCGCGCGCTCGCTCTTCACCTGGACACAACCTTTACGCCCACCGCGGCGCGCGCCTCCAGCGATGCTCAGGAACGTGCCGCGAAACAACGCGAGTCCGTGGCACGGCGGCGGCTGAATCCTTCCCGCACCTCGTGACCGAAGCTTCCACCGCAACTCCTGAAGGCATTGCCATCGTCGGACTCGCCGGCCGCTTTCCCGGCGCTCGCGACGCGCAGGAGTTCTGGAGCAATCTTGCCGCGGGTCGGGATTGCATGACCCGTTTCACCGACGAGCAACTCACCGCCACCGGCTACGACGCGGCGCGGGTGCGTGACCTGCCCGGCTACGTGGCTACTCGCGGGGTGATCGAAAAGCCTGAGTGGTTCGATCGCGCGTTCTTCAACGTCCCGCCGAGAGAAGCGGAGGTCATGGACCCACAGCAGCGCGTCTTCCTGGAAGTCGCCTGGGAAGCGCTCGAGGACGCCGCCTGCGATCCGTCGCGTTACGCGGGGCTGATCGGCGTCTTCGCCGGGATGAGCAACAACACGTATCATCCGTTCTTTCTTCGGCAACGCCGGGACCTGCTCAATGCGGTCGGCGTGACCAGCGTGGTCATTGGAAACGAGAAGGACTTCCTCGCCACGCGACTCGCCTACAAGCTGAACCTTCGCGGTCCCGCGTTGAACATTCAGACCGCGTGCTCGTCGTCACTCGTCAGCGTCTCGGTGGCCTGCCAGAACCTGCTCGATCATCAATGCGACGTGGCGCTGGCCGGCGGAGTCTCGGTCACCTTTCCGCAGGATCGCGGCTACTTCTATCAAGACGGCAGCATGACGTCCCCGGACGGCTGGTGCCGGCCCTTCGATGAGCGGGCAAATGGCACCGTCTTTTCCAGTGGTGCCGGCGTCGTGGTCTTGAAGCGCCTCGCCGATGCCCTCGCCGATGGCGACCACATCTACGCGCTGATCAAAGGCCACGCGCTCAACAACGATGGCGGAAACAAAGTCGGCTTCGCTGCGCCGAGCGTAAACGGCCACATCGAAGTGATCTCGCTCGCGCAAGCGGTCGCCGGCGTTTCGCCTGAAAGCATCTCTTACATCGAAGCACACGGCACCGCGACCCCGCTCGGCGATCCCGTGGAGATCGCCGGATTGACGCAAGTTTTCCGCGGAAGCACCGATGCGCGCCAGTTTTGCGGACTCGGTTCGGTGAAAGGGAACATCGGTCATTGCGACGCCGCGTCCGGCATCGCGAGCCTGATCAAGACTGCCCTGGCTTTTCAGCACGGGCAGCTCCCGCCGAGTCTCCACTGCGAGCAACCGAATCCGGCGCTGCATCTGGAAGAAAGCCCTTTTTTCCTGAACACCACCTTGCGCGAGTGGCCGCGCGGCGAGACGCCGCGCCGGGCCGGCATCAGTTCGTTCGGCGTGGGCGGTACGAACGCACACCTGGTCTTGGAAGAAGCTCCGCAGCATTCAGCGACTGCTGAACCGGACGATGCTCCGCAGCTCCTCGTGCTTTCCGCAAAGACGACGACTGCCTTGGAAGAGAGGGCACGTCAGCTCGCGACGCACCTTGACCAAGATCGCGCAACGTCGCTCGCGGACCTCGCTTTTACGCTGCACGAAGGCCGCCAGACTTTCAGTCACCGACGGGCAATCGTCGCGCGCACAACAGCCGAGGCGAGCACGCTCTTGCGCGCACCAGCGAAACTGCAGCGCGAAGAAAGCCGCCTCGATACGCCGGTCGCTTTCCTCTTTCCCGGCCAGGGCTCCCAATATCCAGGCATGGGTGCGCAGCTCTTTGCGCATGAGCCGGTCTTCCGCGACACGCTTCAGCAATGCGCCGAAGTGCTCCGCCCGGAACTCGGCCTCGATCTCGCCGAACTCTTGTTTTCGCGCACCCCGGACTCCGAAGCGCAGCTTCGCGAAACGCGCATCACGCAGCCTGCGATCTTCGCGATCAGCCACGCGCTCGCCCGATTGTGGCAGGCGCGCGGTGTTCAACCCGCCGCGCTTTTGGGGCACAGCGTCGGTGAGTTTGTCGCGGCCACGTTAGCGGGCGTGTTCGCTTGGGAAGACGCGGCGCGCCTGGTCGCTTTGCGGGCGCGTTTGACGCAGGATCTTCCTCGCGGCGCGATGCTGGCGGCACGGCTGGATGAGAAGGCCGCTGAAGAGTTCCTGACGGACCCGAGGCTGGCGCTCGCTGCAATCAATTCGCCGAAGCTCTGCGTCATCTCCGGTCCGTTCGACGCAATCGAGGCACTCGAAGCCATCCTCGCTGCCCAAAAGATTTCGGCCCTCCGCCTCGGCACCTCGCACGCGTTCCATTCGCCAATGGTCGAGCCGGTCGTCGCACCGCTCGCGGCGGCCGTGCGCCTCGTTACCTTGAACGCTCCGCGGATGCCGATCATCTCGAGCGTCACCGGCGAGCGACTCACCGATCGCCAAGCGACTGACCCGCAGTATTGGGCGCATCATCTGCGCGCAACCGTCCGCTTTTCCGCTGCGGCCACACGGCTGCTCGGCGAACAGAGTTATGCTCTGCTCGAATGCGGCCCCGGCCAGACGCTCGGGCAGCTCATCCGGCAAAACGGGGCGCGCACAGCGAAGCATGAAGTCGCTCACTCGATCGCCGAGGAAGGAGACGAACAGGTATCGCTCGCCACCGCGCTCGGCAGGCTTTGGCTGGCCGGCGTTCCGCTCGATTGGCGCGCTGCTCACGGGGCTCGTGAATATCGTCGCCTCGCGCTGCCGACCTATCCTTTCGAGCGCCAGCGTTACTTCGCTGATCTCCCGCCTGGCGTTCCGATGCCCATTGCCACCGCGGGCACCGATGGCGAAGCCCCGCCCGAAACCTTCGTTGCCCGCAGCAACAGCACGCACAGTTCCGCTGCCGCGGAGGTCACGCCTGATTCCCAATCACCCGGTGCAAACAGTGACACTCCCGCGGAGTCCTCTCTCGCCCGCGTGAAGGGTCTGCTCACGGATCTTTCCGGCATCGACCTTGGCGACTGCGCCGGCAGCGCAAGCCTCCTCGATCTCGGGTTCGACTCGCTTTTCCTTTCCCAGGTTGCGCTCACGTTCACCCGGAAGTTCAAAACCAAGATCACCGTCCGCCAGCTGCTGGGCGATCTCAGCACGCTTGACGCTCTCGCCGCCGCGATCCCCGCTGAAGTTGCAGCGCCCAGTCCGAGTTCTCCCGAATCCGCTCCGCCCGATGTCGGCCCGACGACCGACGAAGCGACGACCCACGGTCCTTTTCGCCCGCTGCAACGTGACCTTGGCACGAGTCTCACCGAGCAGCAGCAACGCTGGCTCGATGCCTTCATCGGCCGCTACAACGCGCGCACCGGCGGATCGAAACGCCACACCCAGCAAAACCGCGCGCACTTTGCCGATCCACGTGCTGCCGCCGGCTTCAAGCAGCAGTGGAAGGAGATCGTTTATCCGATCGTCGCCAACCGTTCCGGTGGCTCGCGGATCTGGGATATCGACGGCAACGAGTGGCTCGACCTCACGCTTTCTTTCGGCGCCGCGATGCTGGGTCATCAGCCGCCATTCGTCGTCGAAGCAATCCGGGAGCAACTCGGACGCGGCCTCGAGATCGGCCCCACTTCACCGCTCGCGGGCGAAGTCGCCGCGCTCCTTTGCGAAATCACCGGGATGGAGCGGGCGACCTTTTGCAATACCGGTTCAGAAGCGGTCACCGGCGCCTTGCGTGCAGCGCGAACGGTCACGGGCCGAACGAAGATCGTTTATTTCCGCGAGAGTTATCACGGCATTGATAACGAAGTGCTCGGGCGTCGCGCGGGCAACGCGGTGCGGCCCGTTGCGCCCGGCATTCCGGATGCCGCAGTCGCGGACACGATCATCCTCGAATACGGCGACTCGCAATCGCTCGCGGTCATCGCCGCGCAAGCGGACGACATTGCAGCGGTAATCGTCGAGCCGGTGCAGAGCCGCCATCCGGCACTGCAACCGCGGGAGTTCCTGCACCAGCTCCGTGCGCTGACTGAGCAGCGCGGCATTGCACTGATCTTTGACGAAATCATTTCCGGTTTCCGCTGCCATCTCGGCGGCGCACAGGCTTACTTCGGCGTCCGTGCGGATCTGGCGACGTATGGAAAAGTGCTCGGCGGCGGTCTGCCCATCGGAGCTCTCGTCGGCCGTGCGGAATACATGGATGCTTTCGACGGCGGTGCCTGGAATTTCGGCGACGATTCGTTCCCGGGTTCAGCGGTCACGTTTTTCGCTGGAACGTTTGTGCGGCATCCGCTCGCACTCGCCGCGGCGCGCGCCGTCCTCACGCATCTGAAAGAGCACGGCCCGGCGCTTCAGCAGACGCTGGCGGAACGCGCCGGCCGCATGATCGACGGCATCAATGGTGTGCTCGAGGGCTCGCCATTCAGCGCGCAACGCTTCGCCTCAAACTGGCTCGTGCTCCCCGCACCAGACTTCAAATATTCCGGCCTGCTTTTCGCGCTCCTCCGTCATCGCGGACTCCATATTTGGGAGAATCGCCCGTGCTTTGTTTCCACCGCCCACAACGACGCCGATCTGGAGCGCGTGGTGGCAGTCTTCGAAGAAAGCGTTGCCGAACTGGAAAGCGCCGGCTTCTTCTCGCGGACCAAAGTTGCCGCCGTCGCGGAACCCGGCGCGATGCCGATCACCGAGGCGCAGCAGGAAATCTGGATGGTTTGCCAGCAGAGCGAAACCGCGAGCACTTCGTTCAACGAGACGTGGACCCTGCTGCTGGACGGAGCGCTCGAAACGGAAGCGCTGCGGCATGCGATCGATGCGGTCGTCGATCGGCACGAGTCGCTGCGCGGCACCGTCGACCGGACGGGCGAGACGATGACGATAGCGCCAGCACTGAAGCTGGAGATCCCGCTGGTGGATCTCTCCACACTCGACGAGGCCGAACGCACTTCGCAGTTCACCTCGCTGCGCGCTGCCGAAGGCAAATGCGTCTTTGCACTCGAGCGCGGTCCATTGGTGGCGATGCAAATCGTGCGGCTCGCTCCGGAAAAGCACGCGCTGGTTTTCAATGCGCACCATGTCATTTGCGACGGCTGGTCGTGCGACGTTTTCCTCAACGAACTCGCGGCGCTTTACTCCGGCGCGCAGTCGCTGCCCGCGCCGATGACCATGCGCGAGTACGAGCGCTTCGTCCACGAGCTGCGCGAGACCCCTGAATACGCGGCGGACCGGGATTACTGGGTGGACCAATACCGCACGATTCCGCCAACCCTCACGTTACCCGGCGATCGGCCGTATCCGCGGCAACGCAGCTTCCGCGGTGCATCCGAACAGCTCGTGCTGCCGGCGGAGTTTTCGCAGAGGCTCGCGCGTTTCGGCGCACAACATGGCGCGACGCTTGTGAGCGTGCTGCTCGCCGGCTTCAAAACGTTGCTCTTCCGTCTCAGCGGGCAGGACGATTTGGCCGTCGGGATGCCCTGCGCAGGGCAGAATCTCGCGGGCGGTGATCATCTGATCGGCCACTGCGTGAACATGCTGCCGGTGCGTTCCCAGCTTCGCGCGGAGCAGACTTTCATCGACTTGCTGAAATCCGTTCAGGGGAACGTGCTGGACGCTTTCGAGCATCAGCGCATCACCTTTGGTTCCCTGCTGCGCCAGCTTTCCTTCTCTCGCGAGCCCGGCCGCGTGCCGTTGATTCCGGTGATCTTCAACGTCGATCCGCCGCTCAGTCACATTCAGTTCGCCGGCCTCGAGCATCGGCTCGAAAGCAATCCGCGGAGCGCGTATCAATTCGACCTCGGCGTGAATTGCGACACGACCGCGCGCGGCTTCCGTCTGATCTGCAACTACAACACGGACCTCTTCGATTCCGCGACGATTCTCCGCTGGCTGGATCAATACGTCGCCCTGCTGGAAGGAGCCTCAAGCGATCCCACTCAGCCGCTCAAAGCGCTGCCGCTCGAACGCACGGCGATCCCGGTCCAGCCGAACGGCGCAAGGGACGTCATGCCATTGAACGGCGCCGAAGTTGCAACCACTCCGTCGTGCCGGAGCGCTTTGCTGCACGAGCTTTTCGCCGAACGCGCCGCGCAAACTCCGGACGCTATCGCTTTGGTTTGTGCAGATGAGCGAGTGAGCTACCGCGAACTGGATCGGCGAGCGGACGAACTGGCGATTCGGCTCCAGGCGGAAGGCGTCGGTCCCGAAGTGCTGGTGGGGCTTTGCCTCGAGCGCTCCATCGATCTCCTCGTCGGCGTGCTCGGCATCCTCAAAGCGGGCGGCGCTTACGTGCCGATCGACCTCGCCTATCCGCCGGAACGCGTCGCCTTCATCCTGGAAGACTCGCGCGCGCCGATCCTCGTCACGGACTCGAAAACCGCAGAGCGTCTTTCGATTAATGGAGCGCAGATCCTTTGCCTTGATGCGCTTCCGCCGTTCGGTCCTGCGACTTCGCTGAAGCCGGTCAGCCAAACTCCGGACTCGCTGGCCTACGTCATTTACACGTCCGGTTCGACTGGTCAGCCCAAAGGCTGCTGCGTCACGCATCGGAATGTGGTTCGTCTTTTCGAGTCCACCAAAGCCTGGTTCGAGTTCGGCGCGGCCGACGTTTGGACCCTCTTCCATTCCGTGGGATTTGACTTCTCGGTTTGGGAAATCTGGGGCGCGCTGCTCTACGGCGGCCGGCTCGTGGTCGTGCCTTATCTCACCAGCCGATCGCCGGAGGAGTTTCACGCATTGCTCGTTCGCGAGCAGGTCACGATTCTCAACCAGACTCCATCAGCTTTCCGCCAACTCATCGAAGCCGACGCCAAGTCGCAGCAACCGCTCGCCCTCCGTACCGTGATCTTTGGCGGCGAAGCACTCGAGATGCAAAGCCTCAAACCATGGTTTGAGCGGCACGGCGACCAGCAGCCCCGACTGGTGAACATGTACGGAATCACGGAGACCACCGTGCATGTCACGTATCGACCCTTGACCGCCGCGGACGTGAATTCCGGAAGCGTGATCGGCACGCCGATTCCCGACCTTCAGCTCTACGTTCTCGACGAGAACCGGCAGCGCGTGACGGCGGGCACTCCCGGTGAACTATACGTGGCAGGAGCGGGGCTGGCGCGCGGTTACCTCCACCGTCCGGAACTGACGGCAGAACGTTTCCCCGTTCACCCTTTCGCGCCCGGCGAGCGAATTTACAAAACCGGCGACCGCGTGCGGATGCTGGCGAACGGTGATCTCGAATATCTCGGGCGCCTCGATCAGCAGGTAAAGATTCGCGGCTTCCGGATCGAACTCGGAGAAATCGAATCCGCACTACTCGGGCATTCGGGGGTGCGCGAAGCAGTCGTCGTGGCGCGTGATGAAGCCGAAGGCGGGAAGCGACTGGTCGCTTATGTAGTGCCGCGTGGGAACACGCCGTTGAACGGTGAGCTGCGGGAGCATCTGCTCACGCGGTTGCCGGACTATATGGTGCCGGCGGCTTTCGTTTCACTTTCCAGCATCCCTCTCACCCCTCACGGTAAAACCGATCTCCGTGCGCTGCCCGAAGCGCGTTCGGGTCATGGTGCGTGCGAAGGATCCTGTGTTCCGCCGCGCAACGCCGTCGAAGAGGCAATCGCAGCCGCCTGGCAGGAGCTTCTGCAACTCGACCGGGCCAGCGTCGATGACGATTTCTTCCTGGTCGGCGGCCACTCCCTGCTCGCCATTCGCCTGATTGCGCGCATTCGCGAACGCTTCGGCGTCGATGTCCCAGTGCAATGTCTCTTCGAGGCGCCAACCATCCGCGGCCTCGCGGATTTCGTTTCCGCCGCGCTGCGGCCAGCCGGCACGGATCACAGCGAACACGTGGTGACCATCCAACGCGGCGACGCTTCGCGGCCGCCACTGTTCTTGATCCCAGGGGGATGGGGCGGCGAAATCGAGTTCCTCGTCTATGCGCAGGTTGCCCGACACCTCGATCCCGCACAGCCCATCCTCGGCTTGCGAGCGCGTGGTGCCAATACGGAGCTGCTACCTGACAAAACGGTCGAGGAACTCGCGGCAGATTTCGTGGCCGACATGTGCGCCGTTCACCCGGAAGGCCCGTATTTGCTGGGCGGCGAATGCGTCGGAGGAATCGTAGCTTACGAGATGGCGCGCCAAATCACGGCGGCGGGCAAGGACGTCGCGCTGCTGGTCTTGCTCGGCGCCGAGTGGCCGAATCCCGCCAGCCTCAAGGAATTCGTCGCTGCGGAACGCAAAAAGCGTCGCACGGAATGGTGGGAAGCTCACATCCGCGACCCGGCGTTGGGCCATTGGCACAAACTTGGGAAGCTCAGCTGGAGTGAGAAGTGCCGCTATGTGTGGCAACGTCTTCGCCGCGGAACCACCGCACGCGTGCCGGATCCCGCAGTGCCAGAGCGCGAAGTGCTCACCGAATATCCCCGCAAGCTCATGGCCCACGCGCCCAAGCCGCATCCGACCAAGGTCACGCTCCTGGTCGATGAGCAGGCGCACCGCCGTTTCGGCGCCCTCGGTTGGGACAAGAGTCATCCAGGCGAACTCGAAGTGCATATTCTCCCCGGCGACCACATCTCTTATATTCGCGAACACGCTCCCGCCGCCGGCGCCAAACTCCGCGAGGTGATCGACCGCGCCTCTTTTTCTTTCTCATGCTAATTGCACTCGAACATTGGAACACGGCCCAGGAGCCGAGCCCGCTCCGTGCTGGCGAAGTCCATCTCTGGCGCGCCCGTCTGGAAAGCACGCCAGAGCTGTACGCGTCCTTATCCGTGGCGGAATGCGTGCGCGCCGAGCGTTATCACTTCGCGATCGATCGCGAGCGTTTCATCGCCGGACGTGGCATCCTGCGCGACATCCTCGGACGTTATCTGGACGAAGCACCGGCCGCGGTCCGGCTCACCACCGGCGCGCATGGAAAGCCGCAACTCGCGAGCGATACAACCCTGCGCTTCAACCTGAGCCATTCAGACGGGCTGATGCTTCTCGCCGTGACGCACGGCCGGGAGGTCGGCGTGGACCTGGAATTCATGCGCGAGAACGTGCCGTTTGAAACGCTCGCCGATCATTATTTCGAGCCGGAGGAAGCGTGGGATTTGCGGCTGTTGCCTGCTTCGCAGCGGGCGTGGAAATTCTACGACACGTGGACCTGCATCGAAGCCCAGCTCAAGGCGGGCGGTGAAGGTCTGGCGAATGGCCCAACCGTGGCCGAGCCGGATCGCTGGGCTTTGCTGAAGTTCGCACCTGCTGTGGGTTACACCGCCGCCGTTGCGGTCGAGAGCGGTGAGTTCGATTTTCAATGCTGGTCATGGCAGAACTGAACGCACCGGCCTACGAGGTCGTCATCGAACCGAGCCGCAGCTGGCTGAAGTTCGATTGGCAGGAGTTCTGGCAATACCGCGACCTGCTGATGCTGCTGATCCATCGCGACGTCACGTCGCGATACAAGCAGACGTTGCTCGGACCGCTCTGGTTCGTCTTGCAACCCGTGCTCACCGCGCTCGTCTTCGCGATCATCTTCGGCCGCGTCGCGGGCATTCCGACCGACGGCATTCCCGGCCCGCTCTTCTATTTGTGCGGACTGTTGGGCTGGAACTACTTTTCGCAAAACATCACCAACGCCGGTTCGAGTTTCGTCACCAACGCGCACCTTTTCGGCAAGGTGTATTTCCCACGGCTGATCGTGCCGATCGCCGTCATTCTTTCCAATGTCGTCGCCTTCGGCATCCAACTCGTGCCGCTCGCGCTCTTCTGGGGCTATTACGAATTCTTCACGAATCAGGCGGATGCCGTGCGGGTCACTCCCTGGATTCTGCTCACTCCCCTGCCCTTGCTGCACGTAGCGGTGCTGAGCCTCGGGGTGAGCCTGCTCATGTCGG
>JAQGOK010000129.1 GCA_028293645.1 Chthoniobacter sp. | reverse complement strand
CGGCGTGGGTCCAGACGTCGATGATCTTATTGTAGCGCTCGCCGTCGGTAATGATACCGGAGCGGTACTGCTTCTCGACGACCGCGATCTGCTTGTAAGCGTTGTCGAGCTCGATCTGCTTCTCCTTCGGAATGATCATGTCGATGATGCCGATGGAAACGCCCGCGCGCATCGCCCAGAGGAAGCCGAGCTCCTTGAGCCGATCGAGGGTATCGACCGTAGCCTGGTGTCCCGCCGCCTGGTAGGTGCGGAAGATGACGTCGGAGATCTGCTTTTTGCCGCAGGCCTTGTTGAAGAAGCCCACGCCCTGAGGCCAGATCTGATTGAAGATCACGCGGCCCGCAGTCGTATCGATCACGTTCTTATCCGGATCGCCATAGACGGTGGTCTTACCGCGATCCGGGTTTTTGTAGCGGATCTTGTCGTGAACTTTCACGCTGCCTTCGGTCATCGCGAACTCGACTTCACTCGCGTCGGCGAAGAGCGGAACGCGCTCCGCGTCCTTGGTGCCCTGCAGCTTGCGGGGCGCTTGCGTGAGGTAATAGCAACCCATGACCAAGTCCTGCGAAGGCGTGGTGATCGGCTTGCCGCTCGCGGGCGAGAACAGGTTGTTCGGCGCCAGCATCAGCATGCGCGCTTCCATCTGCGCCTCAACGCTCAACGGAACGTGCACCGCCATCTGATCGCCGTCGAAGTCCGCGTTGTAAGCGGTACAAACCTGCGGATGAATGCGGATTGCTTCGCCTTCGATCAGTTGCGGCTCGAAAGCCTGGATCGAGAGACGGTGCAAGGTCGGCGCGCGGTTCAGCAGAACCGGGTGACCCTTCGTTACCTCTTCCAGGATGTCCCAGACCTCTGGAGTCTGACGCTCGATCATCTTCTTGGCTGAACGCACGGTATGCACGTAGCCGAGTTCCTTAAGACGACGGATGATGAAGGGCTCGAACAACACGAGCGCCATCTTCTTTGGCAGACCGCACTGGTGAAGCTTGAGCTCTGGTCCGATAACAATGACCGAACGACCCGAGTAATCGACCCGCTTGCCGAGCAAGTTCTGCCGGAACCGGCCGCCCTTGCCCTTGAGCATGTCGGAAAGCGACTTCAGCGGGCGATTGCCGGCGCCAGTAACGGCGCGACCATGACGGCCGTTATCGAAGAGTGCGTCCACTGCTTCCTGCAGCATGCGCTTCTCGTTCCGGATGATGACGTCCGGAGTCTTAAGCTGAAGCAGGTTCTTCAACCGGTTGTTCCGGTTGATCACGCGGCGATAGAGATCGTTCAGATCGGACGTAGCGAACCGGCCGCCTTCCAACGGAACGAGCGGGCGCAGGTCGGGCGGGATGACCGGAAGAACTTCCATGATCATCCACTCGGGACGGGTATGGGAGCTGGCAAAGCCCTGCACGAGCTTGAGGCGCTTCGCGAGCTTCTTGCGGATCTGCTTCGAGCGGGTGGTGCCCATCGACTCGTCGAGTTCCTTGTCGAGGTCAGCAAGGCTGACCAACGCGAGGAGCTGCTTGATTGCGTCCGCTCCCATACCGGCCGTGAAGGTCTCACCGTATTGGTCGAGCGCCTCGCGGTATTCCGTCTCGGTGAGGAGCTGGCACTTCTGCAGCGGAGTCTGGCCTGGGTCGATCACGAGGTAGTCCTCGTAATAAATGACGCGCTCGAGTTGGCGGCTCGACATATCGAGCATCAAGCCAATGCGTGATGGCATGCACTTATAGAACCAGATGTGCGTAACCGGCACAGCGAGCTCAATGTGGCCCATGCGCTCGCGACGAACGCGGGCGAGGGTTACTTCGACGCCGCAGCGATCGCAGATCACGCCCTTGTGCTTGATGCGCTTGTATTTGCCGCACGAACATTCCCAGTCGCGGGTCGGGCCGAAAATCCGCTCACAGAAAAGGCCGCCCTTTTCCGGCTTAAACGTCCGATAGTTAATCGTCTCCGGATTCTTGACCTCGCCGTTGGACCAGGCGCGGATCGAATCGGGAGAGGCCACGGTGATACCCACCTGGTCAAAACCAACCGTCCGCTCCTCACCCATTAGCTCACGAAATGTAGGGTCGCTCATATGTATGGTGCTGCTGACAGAACTGAATAAACCGACTTAGAGAATGGCTTGCGTAAGAGCAGCCGGTGCTTTGCCGCCGACTTTCACGTCGAGGCCCAGCGATTGCATTTCCTTGATCAAGACGTTGAAGGACTCCGGCGTGCCGGCTTCCAACGAGTTATCGCCCTTGACGATTGACTCATAGATCCGCGTCCGTCCGGCGACATCGTCAGACTTCACGGTGAGCAGTTCCTGCAAGGTATAAGCGGCGCCATAGGCTTCGAGAGCCCAGACCTCCATCTCGCCGAAGCGCTGTCCGCCATACTGCGCCTTGCCGCCCAGCGGTTGCTGGGTGACCAGCGAGTAAGGACCGACGGCACGGGCGTGGATCTTGTCCGCGACCAAGTGGCCGAGCTTCAACATGTAGATGTAGCCGACGACGATCGGTTGATCGAAGGCGTCGCCGGTGCGGCCGTCATAAACAGTCGCTTTGCCGGTTTCGTTGATCCAGGTGAACCCTTCAACCTTCCGTGCTTCACGGAGGTAATCGAAGATCTGCGCTTCGTTGATGCCGTCGAACACCGGCGTCGCGACCTTAAACCCAAGGGCCTTGGCTGCGATGCCGAGGTGCGTCTCAAGCACCTGGCCGACGTTCATACGGGAAGGAACGCCAAGCGGGTTCAGGCAGATCTCGACAGGCGTGCCGTCCGCGAGGAACGGCATGTCTTCTTCCGGCACGATGCGGGCGACAACGCCTTTGTTACCGTGACGACCTGCCATCTTATCGCCGACCGACAGCTTGCGTTTCGAAGCAACATAGACCTTCACCTGCTTGATGATGCCGGGATCGATGTCGTCGCCGCTTTCGACTTTGTCCATCGAACGCTCATGCTCGAGTTCCAGCTCAGCGAACTTGTGCTCAAACTGGGCGATGATCTCGCGGATCTTGTTACGGATCGGCGAAGGGTCGATGTCCACGTGATCATAGACCCCAGCGAGCTTGCGCAGCAGGGTCTTGGTGATCTTACGGTAGGCCGGGATGATGATTTCGCCGGTCTGCGCGTTGACCACGTCGAGCGGGATCTTTTCGCCGAGGAGGATGTTCGAGAGGGCCTCGGTGAGCTGCTCGTGCAGCTCTTCCTTCCGCTTCTGATAATCGTCGTCGATGATCTTGGCCTGACGCTTTGATTCCGTAGGCGAGAGCTTCACCCGCGCGATTTCCTTCCGCGCGGAGACCTTCACGTCCATGACGATGCCGTAAGTGCCCGAAGGAACCGTCAAGGAGGTGTCCTTCACGTCTGCGGCCTTCTCACCGAAGATCGCGCGCAGGAGGCGCTCTTCAGGGGCGAGTTCGGTTTCAGACTTAGGGGTGATCTTACCGACAAGGATGTCGCCAGGCTTCACTTCTGCACCGACTCGGATGACACCATCAGGTCCAAGGTTGCGCAGCGCTTCCTCGGAGACGTTGGGGATGTCCCGCGTGATTTCCTCAGGGCCGAGCTTCGTGTCGCGAGCGCCGATCTCGAACTCGTCGATGTGAATCGACGTGTAGATATCTTCCTTCACGACCTTCTCGGAGATGGTGATGGCGTCCTCGAAGTTATAACCGTTCCAAGGCATGAACGCGACGAGCACGTTCCGGCCGAGCGCGAGTTCGCCCTGCTCACAATTAGGTCCGTCGGCGATCACGTCGCCCTTTTTGACCTTCTGGCCTTTGGCGACAATGGGATGCTGGTTTACGCAGGTGCCTGCGTTGGAGCGCATGAATTTGCGGAGCTGATAGATGAAAACGCCTTCCGACGGATCGTGCTTCAGCTTCTTCTTGCCTTCGGGCAGTTCGCCGTCGCGGGTGACGATGATCTGATCGGCTGTGACGCTCGCCACTTTGCCGTCCGCTTCCGCCACGATGACAGCCTTGGAATCGCGGGCGACTTTGCCCTCCATGCCGGTGCCGACGAGCGGCGCTTCGCTGATGAGAAGCGGCACACCCTGGCGCTGCATGTTCGATCCCATCAATGCGCGGTTCGCATCGTCATGCTCGAGGAACGGGATCAGTCCCGCAGCGACGGACACGAGCTGCTTGGGCGAAACGTCCATGTAATGGACCTTCGCTGGCTCGACCTCGAGGAAGTCTCCGCGGTAGCGAATGCTGACCTTTTCTCCGGTGAAGTTACCTTTCTCGTCGATCGGCGCATTCGCCTGCGCGACGAGATAGTTCTCTTCTTTGTCGCCGGTGAGGAAATCAACCTGGTCCGTCACTCGGCCGCTCACGACCTTGCGATACGGCGTTTCGATGAAGCCGAAATCGTTAATCCGCGCGAACGTGGACATCGACGAGATCAGTCCGATGTTCGGACCCTCCGGCGTCTCGATCGGGCAGATGCGGCCGTAGTGCGAAGGATGCACGTCGCGGACTTCGAAGCCTGCGCGATCGCGTGAGAGACCTCCTGGCCCGAGGGCCGAAAGGCGACGCTTATGAGTCAGCTCCGCGAGCGGGTTAGTCTGATCCATGAACTGCGAGAGCTGGCTCCGCCCGAAGAAGTCGCGGATGACCGCGGACAGTGCCTTGGGATTGATCAGCTTCTGCGGCGTCATGCCTTCGATGTTCACATCGAACAAGGTCATGCGCTCTTTCACCAGACGCTCCGTGCGGGCGAGGCCGACGCGGCATTGGTTGGCGAGCAATTCACCGACGGTGCGGACACGGCGTGAACCGAGGTGATCGATGTCATCGAGCGTCCCTTCGCCGCGGCGGAGACCCGTGAGATACTTCATCGCAGCGATGAAGTCTTCCTTGGTCATCACGCGCTCGCTCAAGGCAACATCGACGCCGAGCTTCTGATTCAGCTTATAACGGCCGACCCGTCCGAGATCGTATTTCTTCGGATCGAAGAAGAGACGCTTCAGCAAACCGCGTGCGTTCGGCACGGTCGGAGGATCGCCAGGGCGGAGGCGGCGATAGATGTCCTTCAGCGCCTCGTCTTCGTCATGCGCGGGATCCTTTTTAAGCGCCTTGATAATTGTGTCGTCCGACTTGGTATCGACAACTTCCACGTCTTTGATGCCGAGCGCCATCACCTGGCGGATTGTCGCCTTGGTCAGTGGCTCGAAAGCGCGCGCGACCGTGATTTCGCCGTCACGAACGTCGGCGAAGAGCACTTTGGTCGCGATGTCTTCTTCCTCGAGGCTTTCGCTGAGCTTCAGCTTCTCAACGTCGTAGAAGAGATGGATGATGTCAGAGTCGCTGCCGTAACCCAGCGCACGCAGGAACGTCGTCGCGAGAAATTTGCGACGGCGTTTACGGCGATCGAGGTAAATGTAAAGCAGGTCATTGGTGTCGAACTGCACTTCGAGCCAGGAGCCGCGATCGGGGATGATACGGAAGCTGTAGAGAACCTTGCCGTTTAGATGTAGCGAGGACTCAAAGCAGATGCCGGGTGACCGATGCAACTGCGAAACCACAACGCGCTCCGCACCGTTGATGACAAACGTGCCTTGTGGCGTCATCAGCGGAATTTCGCCCATGTAAACCTTCTCCTCTTTCGTCCCGTGCTCTTCCTTGAGCTGGAACGTAACATGTAACGGTGCGCTGAAAGTCTGCCCTTCACGCATCGACTCACGGATGCTCAGCTTTGGCTCGCCGATGTCATAGCTCGAGAAGTCCAGGGTAACCTTCTCGTCGTAGCTCTGAATCGGGAATACTTCTTTGAAGACGGCCTGGAGACCGGTCTCCTTGCGTCGGCTCGGCGCGGTATCCTGCTGGAGAAATTCCAGGTAGGAGTCGAGCTGGACCTCGATGAGGTTTGGGGGCTGGGCGCCTTCGCGAAGTTTACCGAAATATTTACGTTCAGACATGGAGATGGTGCTCGGGTGGCAGGTTGTGGCTCGTCACGCTTCACTCCGCCAACCAGCGAACGGAGTAGAGAAAGGTTTACTGGGACTAATCCGGCGTGGCCGAAAAAAGGGCAGAGGCACAGAAACGCAGGGGACACATGGGGTCCTCTGCGTTTCGATGTCTCTGCGGAAATTGAGGTGGACGAAGAGAGGCGACGGTGGTCAAGACACAAAACGCGAGGTCAAAAGCCTCGCGGTGAAAGGGACGTGGAAACTGCAACACGAATCGGCGCCCGGCAAGAAATATCTTGCCGGGACGCACGATGGTGTCGTGAGAGATCGAATTACTTGATCTCCACCTTGGCGCCGGCCGCTTCGATCTTCTTTTTGATCTCTTCGGCTTCTTCCTTGGTGATGCCTTCTTTCAAGGCTTTGGGTGCGCTCTCGACGAGGGCTTTGGCTTCGGCGAGGCCGAGTCCAGCCACGCAGGCGCGCACTTCCTTGATGACGGCGATCTTGTTCGCGCCGGTCTCCTTGAGGATCACGTCGAACGCGGTCTTTTCCTCAACGGGAGCTGCTGCAGCGGCTCCACCGCCAGCGGCGGCGACGGCGACTGGAGCAGCGGCGCTAACGCCCCACTTCTCTTCGAGTTGCTTCACGAGGTCAGCGACTTCCAGAACGGTAAGTCCGCTGAGTTGGTCCACGAGTGCGGTTGTATCTGCCATATGCTGATTACTGATCGGTATCGTCGCGTCCTGAAGCTTCAGGTGATTTCAGATCGGCAGCCGCCGGTCCGACGAGGAACCATTTGTTGGTTGTTATACTCCCCACACAACAGTTGCGCCGAGTGAGGGTTCTTCACCGGCTGGCACCGGCGAAAAGGGGTTGGGTGAAGGGTTAAGCCGCAGGAGCCGCTTCGGCCGGTGCCGCACCTTCGGAAGGCGGTGCATCTTCGGCAGGTGCCGCGTCCGCTGGAGCGGATTCAGCGGGTTCGACAGGAGCGTCCGCGCCATCCTTCTCGGCTTTCGCCTTGAGCAGCCGGGCGAGAGAGGAAGCGGGTTCGTTGAGCACGCGAACGAGCTTGCTCGCAGGCGCATTGAGCACACCGAGCAGGGTAGCCAGAAGCACGTCGCGCGAAGGAAGGTCCGCAATGGTCTTGATCTGCTCAGTGGAGACCACCATGCGATCAACCACACCGGCCTTGATCTCTGGCTTCTTGAACTCCGCCGAGAAATTCTTCAGCACCTTGGCCGCTGCCGCCACGTCCTTCTCGCCGACGATGATCGCGGTCTGGCCGTGGAGATCCGCGAGTTCCGGCAGGCCGGCACTTTTGGCAGCGCGACGCAGGAAAGTGTTCTTGACGACGTGGCAGCGGGCGCCGGCATCAAAGAGCCGGTTCCGCAATTCCGCGAACTGGCTTACCTTGAGACCCGTGTAATCGGCCACGAAAAGGAACGGCGAGGCGTTCAGCTTTCCCTGCAAATCCTCAACGATGGTTGCTTTATCAGGATGCATGTTCGGTAAGTCCTCTTAGTTCTTGTTGAAGGACGTCGCGTCCACTTTCAGCCCGGGCGACATGGTCGCGCTCAAGGTGATGTTTTCGACGAAGACTCCTTTGGCCGTGGGTGGCCGTGATTTGACCACCGCCTCGATCACCGCGGTCCCATTATCGACTAGCGCCTGCTGCTCGAAGGAAAACTTGCCTACCGGAACGGCGATATTGCCATTTTTATCAAGCTTGAACTCGACCCGGCCCGCCTTCACTTCTCGTATGGCTTTGGCCGTATCGTCGGTCACGGTGCCGGTCTTTGGATTGGGCATCAAACCGCGAGGCCCAAGCACTTTACCGAGCTTCCGGACTTCTGCCATGGCTGCAGGGGTAGCCACCGCCACGTCGAAATCCTGAAAGCCGCCCTGGCATTTTTCGATCATATCCTTGAACCCGACGTACTCCGCTCCTGCGTTACGCGCGGCTTCGGCGGCTGCGCCTTCGGCGAAAACGAGGACCCGGACGGTTTTGCCCGAACCGTGAGGGAGCGGGCAGGTGCCGCGGACCATCTGGTCGGATTGCTTCGGATCGACGCCAAGCCGAAACGAGAGCGTTACGGTCTGATCGAACTTTGGCGCAGGCAGGCTTTTCAGCACTGTGATCGCTTCCGGGAGTGCGTAGGACTTCCGGGCGTCCACCTTTTCGGCGGCGGAACGATACCGTTTACTGTGATTCTTTTGCATAAGGATGGGCAGTTCTGGCGAACCCGGCTGACCCGGGCTCTCCTGCGAAGGAGACGGTTTTCCCGCGGGAGCGGGGCGCGCAAAGTAGCGGAGCGCCTCCCGCTGTCAAAACCTTTCTAGCTGAATTCGGGTTTCGGCCGGCCAGGCCGCTGGCTCAGTCCTTCGGCAGACCAGCAGGTCGGTCTGAGAGCTTCGCCGGCGGCGCAGTTTCCGCGTTCTGTGCGACCGCGACCTCCCGGCGTCCGCCCACGATCTGCAGCGTTCCGTCAGCGAGTTTGCGAAAGTAGGGACGCGATTTCGGAGCGCTGTAGTTCGTGCGTCCCAGGAATTCCCCGTCTGGGCTGATCTTCGTAAGCGTGTGGCTGCGCTGTCCGACGAGCTGCAGCACATACAGATTATTGGCCGCATCGAATTGCGCCTGCGGCGGTTGACCCTCGATCAAGCGGCCGAGTTGGTGGGTGCAATAGATCCGGCCTTGCTCCCGATCTTCGACGCGGACATAGAGCATTTTATAGTCGCCTACGTGATGCGAGAGCATGCTGTAGGTGCGCATCGTACCTCCTCCGGGCAGGCCTTGCGGAACTCCGGCCGTTTGTTTCCAAAGCAATGTTCCGTCGGTGACCTCGAAGGCGACAGGCCGCGAGGAGAAGAATTTGCCCAAACCGGAAAGGTGAATGGTGGCGCGTGCCCGGAAAATCCCGAACTCCCCCAAGGCGTAGAGCTCGTTCAGATTCACGGTGCGCTGGACGGTGGCGCCGGCTTTCAGCTCGTATGGATCGAGCGCGTAATCCGGATTCCGCGGAGGAACCACGGTGTTGTCCGCGCCATTGATCTGGAACCCGAACCAGGGCAACTGCTCCGTGTCTTCCAGAACGATATCGCGCCCCATCTGGTTCGTGATGCTGACCGTGGCGAGGATCGGCTCGTGATGGATATACAGGCGCCGTTTGAGCGAGAGACTCACCGAAATCTGCGCTTGCGCCGAGGCAAACCCAGCGAGCAAAAGGACTACGGGAAGAAGGAGACGAAGGGTGCGGTTCATTTGAGGGGGGCGGTGCGGCTGATGGTGCGAAAGCCGATGGCTTCGCTGACGCTTTCGGCGTTGAGGTTGTCGGTGCGGCGATCCAGGCGCACGTCGGCGGACATGAAGTTACCGCCTTTGATGATCGGGAAGCGGTTGTCCGGGGTCCAGGTGGCGGTCCATTCGGCGACGTTCCCTGCCATGCCGAACACGCCGAACTCGGTCTTGTCCTTCTTCATCTTGTCCACCGGGCCCCAGAAGTTGAATCCGTCCACTTTCGCCGGCGCCGAAGGGACTCGCGCGTTGAAGTCAGCTCCCGAGTTCACTCTTCTCGGATCAAGGTCATCCCCCCACGGGTAGAGGAGCCCGCGGGTTCCCCGGGCCGCTTTTTCCCACTCCTTTTCAGAAGGGAGTTCGCGGCCTTTCCATTTCGCGTAGGCATACGCATCCCACCAATCGACCATGATCGCGGGCATGTTCAGATCCGAAGGCACTCCGTGGATGGGCCGGCCGGCCTTGGCCAGCCCGATGTAGGTGGCCCAATCCTTCGGTTTGTGCATCTCGGCCGCCTTAATCCGTGGCTGGCGTTCGTGGTCGAACTCGGTCGTCGGCCTTCCTTCGAGCGCCTGCACAAATTTGGCATACTGGCCGATCGTTACCTCATATTGATCGATCCAGAACGCGCCGGTCGTCGCCGGTTGGCCGGCGCCAAAGATGAACTCGCCGGCTGGAATCGCGATCTGCTTGTCCAGGGTGCGCTCGTTGGAAAGCACGAACTTCCAGACGACGACGGCCGCCACCAGCACCAGCGTGAGCATGCTGCCGATGTTGATGTAAAGGGAGCGCTTCTGAGCTTTGCGCGCGGCTTCCACCGCGGCGATCGCGGCTCGATCCTGGGCACTGATTCTTGCCGCCTCGATGGGCACGTTCCTCGGTTCGAGAGCCTTCACGCCCTGAATTACGCCGCCCCACGAGTTCACCGCCTGCGGTCCGGCCTGCACCATCCGGGAGAGCAGCGTCCGAAGCCCCGGCGAGAGACTCTGGATCGCCGGCAGAACACTGAGCAAGGTCCTTCCGAAGAGCTGGATTTCCTGCTCGACCGGGACCTGTTCGTTCGCGACTTGCGTCGCCAGATTCGACAGCCGGGGGTGTCCGTCTGCGGACAGGTAAACGCTCGTGGGTTTCGGAGGCGCGTGCGCAATCCGATTGGTGTGCAGGTAGTTCAACCCCTCTGCGACGACCTTCAAGATCTTCAGGGCACTCGGCTCGGTCAGCCGTTCACCGCTGGCGTGAACCTCCGCCATGTTCCGGCCGTCCACATACTCGTGGGTATAAAAGATGTGTCCGCCCGCTTCGCCCGCTTCATAGACCGCGAGAATGGCGGGATGCTGGACGTTCGCCTTGGCGCGCGCATCACCGAGGAAACGCGCCTTTGTGCCTTCGTCGCTGGCGCGGGTCCCATCGAGCAGCTTGAGCCCAACCGGACGGTTGATCGAAGTCTGCACTGCCGCGTAAACCTGACCCCAGCGGCTGTCACCGAGTCGGCTGAGAAGCTGATATGAGCCGATCGTCTGACCAATCAGACCCGGATCTTCGCCTTTCGAGTATTCCGCCTCGGGAGGGTGGACCGGAGCCACCGCGCCATTGGGCGCTTGCTCCTGCGGGAACTCTGGCGCTGCGGCCTCCTGCGTCGCAAAGGTAACTTCCGGAAACTCTCGAGTGATCGCAGCGAACAGCTCTTCGCGATCCACTGGCTTCGCGAGCAATTGCGCGCCTGCGAGTTGTGCGCCGTGTTCGGAGAGATCGTAGCCGCTGACAAAGATCACCCGGGCGCCCGGATACCGCGTCTGGATCATCGTCCGCAGCTTGAACCCATCCATCGGCTCCATCACCACGTCGGTGATCAGCAGATCGACACTCCCCAAGGCCATCGCGGCCTGCAGCCCCTGCCCCCCCGTCGTGGCGGTGATGAGTTCGTGCTCGGGTTCCTTTCCAAAAAGCGCCACCAGCGCCATCACGACGTCCGCGTCATCATCGACGATCAGAATCTTCATCGCGCTTTGTCCGCCTCGGCCGGCAGCTTTGCTTCCGGCGGGAACTGCTGGAGGAGTTTGTCTGGCTCGCCGGCGGAACTTTGCAGCTCACCTTTGTAATACAGCCGCACCAGGTAGCCGTAGTAGGCGCGATTCTCCCCCCGGGAGGCCTTTGGATCCGGTGCGGGCAAACGATACGAGACTTCCAGCGTCTCGACCTGCGTATCGCTCCAGTCGGCCGGCGCGGTGGAAAAGCGGGAGCTCACGTCCGCCGTGGTCTGGACGAGGTTCTGATTGTCCACCATGTCGTAGAAGAGCACCTGGATCGTCAGATCCCGGACCTCGATCCGCTGCCCAGTCCGGACCTTGATCGGGATCATCAGCGTCAAGCGTTTCGCGGATTGTCGCTCCGGCTGCTCTTCAGTGATGATTTTCTCCAGGCCGAGGATCTTGCCCGGCGCAATCCCTTCCTCTGCGTCGGCCATGGCTGGTTGCGTGGCGTTCGTGATCGCTGCACGCATTGCGGCGTCCTTGACCTCTCGCAAGCGGGATTCCGCGGCGGTGAAGAAGGGGCCGGCCGCTTCGCCGAGTTCGAAGATCCGCCGCCAGTGCTCCGCCGCGCGATCGCCGAGCTGCATTTTCTCGTAGGTTACGGCCAGCTCGAAGATCGGTTCCGGATGGCGGGAATCCATTGCCGCTGCTTCGCGGAAGCGGGTGAGCGCCGTGGGCATATCGCCGCGATCGCGGAGGAGCTTCCCTTGGGAGATCATTTCTTTGAAGCGGCCGCTTTGCTCCGGCTCGGGCAAGCCAGGGGCGCGCGCGGGCAGCGGCGTCGGTTTGGGTGGGCTCCCCAAGGCCAGCGTTTCAACGCCACTCCGGGCCGGGTCGGTGAAGGCGGTATCCACCGGGACTGCCGGCCCCTGTCGCACCGAACCGAGCACCGGCGGCACATCCGATGCATCAGCAAACGGCGGCGGCATCTGTGAGCGGATCACGAATGCCCAGACCACGGCGCCGAGTTGCGCCAGCGCAGCCACGCCGAGCACGCTGATCGCGACGATGAACGTCCGACCGACGGTCTGTCGAGTGATGGGAGACGCGGTAATCATCATCGGGAGGAAGGGCGGGCAGCGTAGGTTTCGAGGTGCAGAGTGTCAAACCGGACGCGGCTGTCAGCGGCTCACTCCCGCACTGCTTCGCTCTGGGCGGTCCGATCTCCCGAAACCGAGCCGCGCCAGCGGCCGCGCTTCGCAGAGTGGAGCGTGCGGCATGCTGCGATTGCGTTTTCCGTTAAGGTACAGGCTGGCCGGTGATTTAGTGAGTGACGCTGACCGCTCGGCCGCTTCTTCTCTCGCGCAATCTTTAACTCCGGTGTTTCCCCCTTTCCGCATGTCTCGTATCTCGTGCCACCTGCTTCTCGTGCTGCTGCTCTCGGCGGCGGCGCAGGCGGGGGAAGGAACGGCCCGTCCGACCGTGCTGCGCCTGACTTTGGAGAAGGCTCTCGAACTCGCGCTGGCGAAAAACTTCTCCATCGAGGTGCAGCGCTTCTCCCCGAAGATCGCTCAGGAAGCGATTCGCGCGGAACTCGGCCGCTTTGATCCGCGGCTGGAGCTCAGTGCGACCACCGGCGAAACGACCCGCCGCGACATCTTCGAGAATGGCTTGCGCCTCGAAACCAAACCCACCACCCAGCGCCTGGATCAACTGAGCGGCGGCATCGCCGGTGTGACCTCCTGGGGCACCGAGTATGACCTCGGCTACACCACCCAGCGTCGCACCGGGAGCGACATCCTGTTCGATACTCCTTATGAGAGCACTGCTGGCCTCGGTCTGCGGCAGCCGCTCCTCCGCAACGCCGGCCCAAGCGTCAATCTCGCGCAGGTGCGCATCGCCCGGAACAATGTGCGCGTTTCCGAGTGGCAGTTGCGGGACCGGGTCATCGAGGTGATGACGACGCTCAGCTACGTCTTCAACGACCTGCAACTTGCGATCGAAAACCGGGCGGTGGCGGAACGTTCGCGCGAGCTGGCGCGGACTCTTCTCGGCGACAACGAAAAGCGGGAAGCATTTGGCGCACTGGCCAAACTCGATGTGACCACCGCCCGTGCCCAGGTCGCCTCGCGAGAAGAAGGCGTGATCCTCGCCGAGCGGAACGTCCTCGATAACGAAAACCTGCTCAAACAGCTCACCACGCGGGACATTCTCCAGATGCTCGACGTGCGCGTGGAGATCGAGCCGCCGGAGTCGCCGAAGTTTGAAGCCAATGTGCTCGGCGGCGTCCGGGACGCACTCGCGCTCCGGCCCGATTATCGCCAGGCATTGCTCGAACTGGAGCGGCGGCACATCACTGTCGTTTTACAGAAAAACCAGACACTGCCGCGCATCGATCTCACCGGCAGCCTCGACCTGCTCGGCCTCGACACGGACTACGCGACGAGCGTTGGTCGGATCGGTCGCCGCGATAACCGCGAGTGGACCGCGGGTGTCCTCTTCAGCATCCCGCTCGGCAACCGCGCCGCGCACGCCAACCTCAGTGCCGCGCGCCTCGAAGTGGCGAGGTCGTTGGTGGCCCTGCAGCAACTCGAACAGCAAATCGTCGTCGATGTGGATAACGCCTCCGGGCAGATCGTGACTTCCCGTCAGCGGATCGCTTCCACCGTCGAAGCGCGACGGCTGGCGCGGGAAAGCCTTTCCGCCGGCGAAGAGCGTTTGCGCGCCGGCACCGGCACGACCTTCGAAGTGTTGGAGCTGCAGGAAAAGCTCGCCACTTCCGAGTATGCCGAGCTCCTCGCCCGCTCCGATTACAACAAAGCCGTGGCCGAGTATCATCGTCAGACCGGCACCAGCCTGCGGGTGCATGGCGTGGCGATGAAGTAGTCAGTCCCGGCGGGTGACCGCGTCTTTGGCGAGGTGGAAGAGGAACAGCGAATTGAAGACGAGATAACGGCGCCAGAGCCGGCGCGGCTCGGTGAGCATGCGGAAGAGCCATTCGCAGCCGATGCGCTGCGTCCAAAGCGGCGCCTGCCGCACGCGACCGGCGTGAAACGCAAACGCGGCACCGACCGCGCCATACACCGCGGGCGGCAAACTGTCGCGATGCCGCGCCAGCCAAAGCTCCTGCTTCGGACAGCCCAGCCCGACCCAGACGAACCGCGCCTTCGACTCCCGAATCCGGGCAAGCATCGTCGCGTCGTCCTGCTCCGACCACGCTCCGAAAGGCGGCGCAAAGGTGCCGGCGATGCGCAGTGCAGGGAAGCGTTGCAGCAACTTCCCGCGGAGATCGTCGAGCAACTCCTCGGTGCCGCCGAGCAGGAAGTGCGAGAACGGCTCGCCTTGGGTCGCGGCGAGGCATTGCAGCATGAAGGTCGGGCCGTAAACGCGATCCTTCAGCGGTGCAGCGAGGCGGCGGTTCATCACCCAGACGAGCGGCATGCCGTCGGGCAGAATCAGATCGAACCGCGCGAGCGCTTCACGAAAGCCAGCCTCGCGCCGCGCGAGCGTCACGACGTGCGTGTTGGCCGCGGCAATCAACCGAGGTGCGTCGGCAGCGAGCGCCCACGTTTTCGCCTGCTCAACGGCGCCGGCGTAGTCGGTCACGGCGAGCGGCGTGCCGAGGACGCGTGAAGTCTCCATGGCTCAGCGCGGAGCTGCGGTTTGCACAAACTTCCCGGGATTCAGAATCCCGTTCGGATCCAGCGCCGCTTTAAGGGCGGTATGCACGCTGCGGCTGACCGGTGAAGTCGCCGCGTCGAACCAGCGTTGTTTGGCCAGACCAATGCCATGCTCGCCCGTGATCACGCCGCCCCAGGCCAGCACCTGCGCAAAGAGTTCATCGAGCGCGGCACCGACCTTCGCCGCCACCGCCGCATCGGTATGATAATCCGCGGCCATGATGTTCACGTGAATGTTTCCATCTCCCGCATGGCCGAAGCAGGCAATGGGATAGCCATACTTCCGCCGGAGCTGTTCCGCGAAGGCGGCCAGATCCACGAGGCGCCCACGCGGCACCACGATGTCCTCGTTCAACTTGATCAGTCCCGTGGCCTTCAGCGACTGCGAGAACGCGCGACGCAGCCCCCAAAGAGCTTCGCACGCATCCTCCCCGACTGCAGTCTGGGCACCGATCGCCTTGAGCCGACCGAGCAACTCGGCGAGTGAACGCGCCTCCGAAGTGACCGACTCAGGCTGGCCATCGAGGTCGATGAGCAGGT
>JAQGOK010000122.1 GCA_028293645.1 Chthoniobacter sp. | reverse complement strand
CGTCGAGCGTCTCGCCGGTCGGCGCAGTGAGCGCACCCGTGAGTTCAATCTTGCGCGGTCCGATCCCAAAAAACCGTGCGGCTTTCTGCTGATCGCAACCGGCAGCACCGAGCGCCAAGGCTCCAGCACCGGCCTGCAGGAACTGGCGGCGCGAGAGCTTCATTCCGCAACCGGGATTCCTCCGACGGGCGCAGTGACTGCATCTCCTTCCACAGCGACCGCTCGTGATGCGCGGCGCGCCAGCACCAGCGCACCGAAGCCGCTCATCAATGAAAGCGGCAGCACCACAAACCAGCCGAGTAGCGGAAGATTGAAGCTGAGTCCCAGCACCAAGGCGCCCCGGAAATTCCTTCGCCACGGACTCTTCTCATCGATCTCCGCCTTCAACCCTTCGCCGACCCGCAACGCGAGTCCGGCCGAACCGATGAAGCCGAGCAGGACCGAAAAGAGCAGAATCGTGGTTCCGACGATTTTCACTGCCGGATTGGGCACCGCTGCGAGGCCCCAGCCCAGCAACTGCACAGGTCCGAAGGTCAACAGTCCGACGAAGAGTGTCTTCCACGGACGCTGTGCATAGCTGGCGCTGCAACGCCCGACCAAGGTGGGAAACAGCCCCGCCGCCAGCAGCCAGTAGCTGACGAATACCGCGTAGAAGCCGAGGAGGATGTAGAGGATTTTATAAACGTCAGCGGTGTTCATGCGGGAGAAGTGGTCGTCAGCGAAGACGAACGGAGTTGTTGCGCGGTTACGAACTCCTGCTGCGGGCAGTGAGATTCCCAGCCGGCTTGCTACTCCGGTGGCGTGATGCCTTGCGATTCGAGGAGCTGCCGCAGGAAGAAGAGATCGCCCCGATCCTTCTCCCGATGCGTGTGCCGCTTCATCCGCCAGAGCAGCAGGGGTGAGGCGAAGGGGATCGGGATGCCGCCGACTTCGTGAACGATGACTTGTTGGGAGCCTTCCGCGTAATCAATTCCGGCGGCACTCCGCATCAAATCTACGACGACCTCGTCCGCCACCCGAACCACGATGAACTTGGCAACATCCCCCGGATCCAGTTCCCGAACCGCCTTGTCTGGAAAGATCTCCAACGCGAGATACACCTTCGCCTCGTTGTCCAGCGCAGTGTCGATCAGCACATCGATGTCGCCGGTGTTCCGCGCATAACCCGCCGCGCGGATCGCGAACCCGCCACAAATGAGGTAGCGCGCGCCGCGCCGGTTCAGTTCCTCACCGAGCCGGCGCAGGTCCTCCATGGTCGGCTCCCGCGGGACTAGTTCCTCGGTCGGGTAATGTTCTTCATCAGCCATGCGTCAGCCTCCTCGTGGGTGGCAAACCGGAAGACGCCTCGGGGCACACGGACTCCTCCGAAGTTCCGCCGGCGCGCCTCAGATTCCTGGATATCGCCTGGCGAGGTGCGCAGCGGATTCGGCACCAATCGACGGCCAACCGTCTTTCCGATCTGCTCCTCGATGTTGATCACAGGCTTCATGAATCGGAACTTAGGCGCGCAGGGCGGAAAGCTCAACGCCACTCGTGCCGTGGGTACTTTCGCTGCAGCTCCTGTTTGATCTTCGGGTAACTCTCCTTCCAAAACGTGGCGAGGTTTTGGGTGATCTGGATCGGACGGTGATTCGGTGCGAGCACCTGGATCACGACCGGAATGCGATTGGCCGCGATCCGCAGTTCGCCGGTGACTCCATACAGATCCTGGATGCGCGCCGCGATCGTCGGCGCGCTTTTCGCGTCGTAGCTGATCTTTGCACGGCGACCATTTGGCAGCTCGATCCGCTCCGGCGCGTAGTCGTCCAGGAGCTGTTGCTGGCCGGTCGAAAGCCACGATTTCACGGTCGGCCAGACCTGCCGTTCCTTGATCTCCTTGTAGCTGGTCGCGCCGTGACAGATTTGTTCGATCAGCATCCGTCGTTCGTCAGGGCCAAGCGTCGGCAATTCAAATTCGGGGTGCCAGGCCGCGAGCTGATTGAGCCGCAGAATCCATTGATCGACCGCGTTATCCCAGAGCTTGAGCGGGCAGGTTCCGGATTCCACTTCACGGGCGAGCAGCACCGCGGCCTGCTCGTGCGGCACTTCGTTTGATTGCTCCGAGCGGAGAACGAGATCGCGAAAGCGCGTCTGCCGTTTCGCCAAAACCCGCCGCAGCGACGAATCGAAGAACACTTCGGTCGAGTCGGCAAACCCTTCGGGGAACAGCTCGCGCAGCCATTCCTCCCGGATCGCCGTGGCGAGGGTAAGCAACGTCTCGACCTCGCCGCGCATCTCGACTTCCCGCACTTCGCTCGCCACGAGCAGCGGTGTGGTGACGACGCTTTCCCGCGCGAGCACGCCTTTGCGTCCATGCACCAGAGCGCAACGCAGCGTGCCGGTATCGAGGCGCATCGCCACCATGTCCGGAAAGCCGGCGAGCACACACCGCTGCAGAGCTTCGCCGGAGGTGTTGCGGGACTCCACATCCAGCCGTTCATCGCGAGCGATGCGCAGAAACTGCAGCGCCAAAGCCGATGCTTCGCGCGCGGCGAGTGCATTAATCCCAAGCGTCCGGCAGCTTTGGAAGTTGAAGTTTTGCTCCTGCGCGAAACGGAGCGCCCGGAGTTGCATGAAAAAGTCGCTCTCCGCGGTTTCGCCCAGCGAATCGTCGCGCTCCTGCTGCATCTGTTTGCCATCCGCGCGGCGGAGCAAGTTGCGTCCTTGCGTAAGCGCCGCGATCGACGCGACGGGCTCGACGCAGCCTTGCTCGTGCGCCGCCAGCAGCATGCGCGCATACCGCGGATGTGCCGGGAAGGCGAGCATCCGCCGGCCAAGCGCGGTGATACGGCTCGCCGAATCCAGCGCGCCGAGATCGGTCAGGAGAGTCAGCGCTCGTTCGAGTCCGCGTGGATCGGGCGCCTCCAGCCAGCGGAACTTCGCGACGTCTTCCACGCCGCTCGCTTTCAGCGTGAGCACCACCTCGGCGAGGTCGAGTCGCTTCACTTCGGGCAGCTCTTGGGGCGGGCGGTCCAGGTGTTCGCGCTCGGTCCACAAGCGGACACAGAGCCCGGGCGCGGTGCGGCCGGCACGGCCCGCACGCTGCTCGGCGGAAGCGCGCGAGATGCGCTCGATCAGCAGCGTGTTGATCCCGCGATACGGATCGAAGCGCGCCATTCGGGCCAGCCCGCTGTCGATGACCACCCGCACGCCTTCGATCGTCAGCGACGTTTCGGCGACATTGGTCGAAACGATCACCTTCCGCTGAGCGGAACGCGCAACCGCGGCGTCCTGATCGCCGACGGGCAGTTCGCCGTGAAGCGGCACGACCAGACAATGGCTCCCGGCGCGCGTGTGCCGGATCGCTTCAATGGTGCGCTGGATCTCGTAAACGCCGGGCATGAAGACCAGCACGTCGCCCTCGGTATTTCTGGCGACGCGATCGAACTCCTCTGCAGCCAGCTCCCAGACCGGCGCCTCGCCAGGTGACTTGCTGAGGTATTCCATCGCCACCGGGAAGGTGCGCCCGGCTGAGGTCAGCAGGTCGCAAGGCGCGAGATACTTCTGCAGCGAGCCCGCATCCAGGGTCGCGGACATCACCACCAGCTTCAGATCGGGCCGGTGTTGCTCCTGGAGATCAAGCGCGCGGGCGAGGGTAATGTCGCCGTAGAGATGCCGCTCGTGGAATTCATCGAAGACGATCGCACCGATGCCGCGGAGCTGCGGATCACCAAGCATCTGGCGGAGCAGCACGCCTTCGGTGACGAAGCGGATGCGCGTTCGGGCAGAGCAAACGCGATCGAGCCGGATCTGGTAACCGATTTCCTCGCCGAGCCGCACGTTGCGCTCCTGCGCGACTCGCGCGGCGAGCATGCGCGTGGCGAGCCGGCGTGGTTGCAAGACGACGATTTCGCCGTCTCCGGCGAGTCCATGGTCGAGCAGCATCTGTGGAATCTGGGTTGATTTGCCCGAGCCAGTCGGCGCCTCCAGGACCAGTCGGGAATGCTGACGCAGTGAGTCCGCGACGGCGTTTTCGAGTTCAAAGATGGGAAGGTCGCGGCGATTCACCTAAAGGTGGAAAGTGAATGGTGCGCGCACAGCAGACCATCCGATAAAACCACGCCTTCCTCCGCTCGTGCTGCTCGCATTTCACAAACCATACGGCGTGCTTTCCCAGTTCACTCCGGACGGTTCACGCCACCGGACGCTGGGCGAGTTTGGATTTCCCAAAGGAGTTTATCCGATCGGGCGGCTGGATGCGGAAAGCGAAGGCCTGCTTTTGCTAAGCGATGAACAGGAGCTGAACGCACGGCTTTTGCCTCCCAGCCGGAGGCATGTGCGCGAGTATTGGGCGCAAGTGGAGCGGGTGCCGACGGTGGAAGCGCTCGCGCAGCTCGCGGCTGGGGTGGTTATCGGCGGAATGGGGACGCTGCCATGTGTTGCGCGGCTGCTGGCTCCGCAGCCTGAGGTGCCGCCACGAATTCCGCCAATTCGCTTTCGCAAGAATGTCGCCGATGTCTGGATCTCGCTGGAGCTGGTCGAAGGCAAAAACCACCAGGTGCGTCGGATGACGGCCGCGATAGGCCATCCGACGCTGCGGTTGATTCGAGTGCGTATCGGCGAGCTGCTGCTCGGGAAGCTTCAGGCCGGTGAAGTCGTGGAACTCGGGCCGGCAGCACGCGCCCAGGTATTCCGGTCGTAGGCAGTCGTTGTCGTTCGAAGCTCTCGAGCGGAGCGCTTCGAACCCATGGTCACTCTTCCGGACTGCCGATCAGCTTATTGATGTCGCCGGCGAGTTCGCGGATGCGTTTCACCTCGTCCAAATCGATCGGGGCATCGACTCGCTTCGTAATGATCGTTTTCGCTTCCTGCAGATTTTTCGAGAGCGTCTGCCCAAGCTTGGTCTTCTTCAGGTTGGGATTCAGCGTTCCGACTCGATCGAGGAAGTAGTCCATCAGCTCGGGCTGGATCAGCCGGCGCGCGCGTTCCGGAGTATATTCTTCCACCACGATGCTCGCGGTCATTTCCAAACCGCGAAGCCAGCCGCCGAGAGCGACGAGGTGCGCGAGCTCTTCGTCTTTAAGGCTGATCATCGCCGCCTCCACATCGGCCTGCGCCCGTGTCAGCTCTTTGCGGACGTCCGCCCACTGCTGCTTCGCGGATTTCTCGAGGATGACCCGGCTGTGTTTGGTAACGCGGTCACCCACGCCGAGCCCCTTGGCGAGCTTGAGTAGAACGCGGCCGACCGGCTCGATCCGGGACTGTTTCTCGGCGCTGACAGCAAGAAAGCCGTCTGCGATGACGGAGCCGGCGGCCATCGCAAGACGCGCCCGATCTTGCGGCGCGGCGTCAGGAAGATCGCGCCACACCTTGTCGAAGGGGATTGGCTTGAGCCCCGCGAGCTCCTCGAAAACCAGGTCAATCGCCGGAGCGGTGAACTCGTTGACCCCGAGCTCTTCCCGCATGTGTTCGAGGTCCTCGCTTTGCATTGGCGCCTTCTTTTGAGCGAAAGCGGCTGCCGGGAGGAGGAGAGTGAGAGCGAAAACGCGCCACCACGCGAAGGTCTGCATGCCGTGCAATGTCTGGCAAAGGGCCCGCAAATGCACCCAAAAAACGTCGCCTGGGATCTGGTGCAAACGGCGCGGCGGACCGTGGTTTGCCGCCTTACCGAACTCGGGCATTTCCCGCTTGACCCTCAAAGACCACCCGCCATGATTCCGCGCTTGTCTCGCCGGAAACGGCCAAAACTCTCTATGCAAGGAAGTCTGGGAAACACAATTTGGTCAATTTGCTACTTCGTCGTTCTGTTCGGCCTGTCTCTGTACGGCCTGCATCGCTACGTGATCGTCTACCTGTTTTTAAAGTATCGGAACCGGCCACCCCTGCCGGTTGCACGATTTGAGGAACTTCCCCGGATCACGGTCCAACTCCCGGTCTTCAACGAGATGTATGTGGTTGAGCGCCTGCTGGATTCAGTGGCCGCGCTCGACTATCCGCGAGACCGCCTGCAGGTGCAGGTGCTCGACGATTCCACCGATGAAACGACTGAGATTGCAGCGAAACAGGTCGAGCGTCTAAGAGGCGAGGGGCTCGACATTGAGCTGATCCATCGGACCGACCGCACCGGCTTCAAAGCTGGGGCGCTTGAGCACGGAATGCTCTCCTGCACAGGCGAATACATCCTGATCCTGGATGCCGACTTCGTGCCGACGCCGGACATGCTGCAGCGGACGGTTCATTACTTCACGGATCCCAAGGTAGGCATGATTCAGACGCGTTGGGGTCACCTCAACCGCACCTACTCCTTGCTCACTCGGGTCCAGGCGATGTTCCTCGACGGCCATCTCTTGTTGGAACAGACGGCGCGGAGCCGCAGTGGACGCTTCTTCAATTTCAACGGAACGGCCGGCCTTTGGCGCCGCTCGTGCATCGCTGATGCCGGCGGGTGGCAGCACGATACGCTGACGGAAGATCTCGATCTCAGCTACCGTGCGCAGCTCAACGGTTGGAAGTTCGTCTTTCTTGCGGACCTTGTTACCCCCGCAGAGCTTCCAGTGGACATGAATGGCTTCAAGTCTCAGCAGCATCGCTGGACGAAGGGCTCCATCCAGACCTGCAAAAAACTCCTGCCCTCCGTTTGGAGAAGCAAGCTGCCGCTCCTCATCAAGATCGAAGCGACCGCGCATCTCACTTCCCACTACGCCTACCTTCTGCTGTTCCTGCTCTGCGCGTTGATGCATCCGTCTGCTGGAGGTGGGACTTACAGTCCCTGGCGGATGTTCCTGGTTGATATTCCGATCTATCTCTCCGCGTCCTTGCCCGCGACCGTGTTTTACGTCTGCGCTCAACGTGCACTCTATCCGCGGGGTTGGCTCAAAGAGCTGTTGCTGATGCCGATGGTGTTGGCGCTCGGGGTGGGGCTCGCGATCAACAACGCCCGGGCGGTGCTGGAAGCTTTGCTTGGGCATCAGTCGGAATTCACTCGCACGCCTAAGTACGGGATCCGCAGTAAGACGCAGTCCTGGAAGCACGCCCGTTACATTCCGATCAAGACGTTTCTGCCGTTCGTGGAGCTGGGATTTGCGTTGTATTTCACCTACCTCCTGAAGTTTGCGGTCGAGCACGATCAATGGATGAACGCCGCGTTTCTGGTGCTCTTCCAGGTCGGCTTTAGCTACGTCGCGCTTTGTTCGCTGGCGCAGTGGGTTCCAGCGTTGCGCTTCCCGGGCCGGGACACCGGATCACCGTTGCCGGCGTAGGGATTCGGCCTCACCGGCTGCGCTCAGGAAGCTCCTCGCAGAAGGCTCGCCACGGCCGTGGCATCGCGGCTGCTCAGCACCGCGCATGCTTACTTTGCGGCGCTTACTTACCTGGGGCTTCTTACTGCTCCTGACGGTCCAGCTTTCGGCGCGCGAAGACACTCCGACCATCCTGGTCAGTGTGCCGGATCAGAAGCTGATCCTCGTGCAGAATGGATTGCGCATCGCCCAGTTTCCCGTCTCCACTTCGAAGTTCGGCTTGGGTGATCGCCCGCAAAGCTACGCAACCCCGCTAGGCTCGTTGGAAGTCGCTGCGAAATTTGGCGATCGCGCACCGAACGGAGCGGTCTTCAAAAAGCGCCGCCTTACGGGTGAAGTGCTTCGCCCAAATGCTCCGGGACGCGACCCCATCGTCACGCGCATTCTGCACCTGCGTGGGACCCAGGCGCAGAATGCCCGCGCCTATGCACGCGGCATCTACATTCATGGCACCCCTGAGGAGAGGAAGATTGGCCGGCCGGCAAGTTATGGCTGCATCCGGATGCGGTCCCGTGATGTCGCTCGGCTCTACGACGCGATTTCAGTCGGAACGCGGATTGAAGTGCTGAATCAGCCGATCAACCGGATGTTCCGGGACTTCGCCGCCAATTAGGTCTAAGTGGCCACCGCGCCAGGCTGGTTGCGCGGAAGCCAACGAAGACGCCCTTCTGGAGACTCAGGCCGAGTAAGTAACGCAAAACGCCCGAGATCGCGCTGCGACCTCGGGCGATGGAAGGTTTTCAATGCAGTTCAGACGGGGGGCATGCGCGTGGCATCTCCGCTGTGGACACGCGTCCACGCCGCCCGAGAGGCTTCACGCGCGCGATCCCAACCGATGTGTGCGCCACTTGCTTCGTAGTCACGGCGGACCTGCGGCTCCGCTTCGTCAAAGCTCTTGGCGCTGGCCCCGTGCCGCTGGAAACCTTCGTATCCAGAACGGTAAGCCGGCTGGAAGTCTTCGAAACGGTCGTCCGGTGACGCGTAAGGTTGCCGATTGTGGGAGTCCCGCCAGAAAGCGTCTTCCGCTGTGGGGTCGATCGCTTCGCCCATCGCTTTGCCGCCGTAACCACCGGCGACTGCGCCAACGACTGCGCCAACCACGGTGCCAACTGGACCGGCAACTGCGGTGCCGATGGCCGCGCCTGCCGCTCCACCGCCGGCGGCGCCGACTCCCGTGGAAACCGGATGCGAGCCGGGTTCGCCGGTAAGAGGATCAGGATTAGTGTCTCGATTCGTGGGATCCGAGTGTGAGCTCATGTTCTTTGGTAGTTAGGAGTTTGCTTACACCTGCATACCGTCAGGGCGGATCAAACCGCGTGTGGGGGTGAGCCCCTAAAGGCCTTCAGGAGCAGACGCGCTTCGTCAAAGCTGGCTTTCGTCAAACCTGACTTCTGAACATACCCGTGCAGCGAGGTGCGCTGCGCAGTGACGTTTACTTGGGTGAAAACCGGCGGGTTCTCTCCCGTTCGAGCTACCTCGCGAAATGCGAAGTGCTGCGCCGCCCAGACTTTTCGGGCAGCGCAACACTTCGGAACTTGTCCAGAGCGACTCCGCTCCGAGTGATTACCGCGCGCGGCGAGGATCGTGTGCCAGCGGCCTAGCGCGTGGTGTTGGCTCCGCGGCTGGTCTGAGCTTCGTGGCCAGGGCTCATCCCGCGACCGCCACTGCCTGGAGGACGGACCGGTTGTGGGCTGTTGTCACTGCTGCTGGTTTCGCAGCCCGAAAAGCTGCCGACGGCGAGCGCCGCCGCGACGACGATGAGGATAGTGCGTTTCATGTTGATGCAGGTTCGCTGCTCGTCTGAGCACTGCGGGTATACCAGCGCCAACTACGCGCCGGGCTAGACGTTGAAGCGGAATTCGACCACGTCGCCGTCCTGAACGACGTATTCCTTGCCTTCGATGCGCAACTTGCCGGCCTCGCGCGCCTTGGGAAAAGAGCCGAGCCGGACGAGGTCGTCAAAATGCACGGTCTCCGCCGCGATGAACCCGCGCTCAAAATCGCTGTGAATGACTCCCGCCGCCGCGGGCGCCTTGTCCCCGGCGCGGATGGTCCAGGCACGCGTCTCCTGTTCGCCGGTGGTGAGATAGGTGCGCAAGCCGAGCAGGTGATACACCGCGCGGATCAGCGAGCCGACACCGCTGCTCGCGACGCCGAGCCCTTTGAGATACTCCATCGCCTCCTCCTCGCTCAGGTCCACCAGCTCGCTTTCGATCTGTGCGCTGATCACCACCGCTTCCGTGGCGAAGTGGGACCGGGCGTAGTCCTGGACGGCCTGGACAAAGCGCGCTGCCGGGGTGAGTTCCACCACATCATTCGGGAGGGCCGTTTCGTTGTCTCCGGCTGCGGTCACGAGCGCAGCGACGCTGGCCAGATCGCTTTCCGCAACGTTGCACGCGAAGATCGTCGGCTTGTTCGTGAGCAGGAAAAACTCGCGCGCAATCTTTTGCTCCTCGTCAGTCATCTCGAAAGTCAGCGCCGGTTTGCCCGAGTCGAGATGGGGGATGAGCCGCTCGCAAATCGCGATCTCCGCTTTCGCCTGCTTGTCGCCGAGGCGTGCCGCTTTTTGCTGCCGATCCGAGCGCTTTTGCACTGCGGCGAGATCCGCAAGCACCAGCTCGGTGTTGATGATCTCGATGTCCCGAACCGGATCAACCGACCCGGCAACGTGGTGGATGTCGTCGTCCTCGAAACAGCGCACCACCTGGACGATGGCGTTCACTTCGCGGATGTGGCTGAGGAACTGATTGCCGAGCCCTTCGCCGGCGCTTGCGCCTTTGACGAGACCCGCGATGTCCACGAACTCGATCGCGGCCGGCACCAGCTTTTTGGAACTGCTCAGCTTGCTCAAGGCGGCGAGCCGCGGGTCGGGCACGGTCACGATGCCCACATTCGGATCGATCGTGCAAAACGGATAGTTTGCCGCCTGCGCTTTTTGGGTGCGCGTGACCGCGTTGAAGAGCGTCGATTTACCGACGTTGGGAAGACCGACGATTCCAGCGGAAAGCATGAGTAACGAGAAAGAGTAAGGGTGAGCGCGCCCGGCAGGAAGGCACGGGGGCGCGAATTCAGCGCAACCCGCTGCGACCAGCAACCAAAATAGATCGTGCTAACCGCGGCGCGGCGGCAGCGTCGCCCGATCATCGAGCCAGTAAACTTGCAGCATCACTCCCGCCCAGTAGAGCGGGAGCAGCAAGAGGCCGAAGCCGGCGGTGAAGGTCGCGGCGACCGTGCAGGCGATCACGGCAAAGGCCGCCCCAAGCATATACAGAGCGCCGGTGAGCCGATGGCCTTTGTAGATATGGCCGAGGCCCGGCACCACGCTGAGCAACACCGCGGCAATGTCGCGCCCGCTGCCGCTGCGCTCTTCGGACGCCGCCACCCAATCGCATTTTTCGCATGCGTTCGGATTGCCTGGCGGCAATGGTGCGTTGCAGAGAGGGCAGGTGGTCCGGTTCAGGACGGGAGAGTTCGTTTCGATGGTCATGCTGAGAATCGCGTGAGTGGTGGACTGCCCTTCCTAAAACCCTGCGGAAAAGCTAGGCAACGTGCCATGCGGAGGCAACTCCGATCGCGCCCATGCCTGCCCTTTCCAAAGTCGTCGCCTACCTCGATCGCACGCTTCGCCTCGCCGAGATCGGCGACTACGCGAACGCCTGGAACGGGTTGCAGATGGAAAACTCCGGCGCGGTAACCAAGATCGGTGCAGCGGTTGACGCGTGCGAACCGGTGTTGGCCGAAGCGGCGGCGCGCGGTGTCACCTTCCTCCTTGTGCATCACGGGTTGTTCTGGGCCGGCGTGCAACCGGTGGTCGGCGCGACGCGGCGCAAGCTCCAGCTCGCGCTCAAAAACGACCTCGCGATCTACAGCGCGCACCTTCCACTCGACGTGCATCCACAATTTGGGAACAACGCGCTGCTCTGCCGCGCGCTTGGCCTTACAAAATGTGAGCCGTTCTTCGTCGCGAAAGGTCAGCCGATTGGGTTGAAGACGCGCATCGCATTGCCCATCAGCGAAGTCGCACGTCGGCTTGAAAACGTGCTCGAGTGCTCGCCGCATCTTGCCCCGGGCGGACCCACGACGACGCGCTGCATTGGTGTGGTAACGGGCGGTGCGGGCGGCGAGATCGCGCAAGCGGCGGCGGAAGGGGTGGACACGTTTATCACCGGCGAAGGCCCTCACCATTCCTACACCCTCGCCGAAGAACTGGGCGTGAATCTCTTCTACGCCGGGCATTACGCGACCGAGACCTTCGGCGTTAAAGCGCTCGCGGAGCATCTCGCGAAGCGCTTCCGCGTGCCTTGGGAGTTCATCGATCACCCGACCGGGCTGTGAACGCCGGCTCATCGGCACGACGCGCTTTGCTGGCGAGACCATTCGGCTCGCCGCCCGCGCAAGTCTCCTCGCGCCCTGCCGCCGTGTTGTATCCCTTCGCCCAATTATTGGCCCGCGACATACATCAAGGAGAACGGACTTAGCTTTTCTCGTCCACAACGAGGAAAATGCCTTCGCCCGATTTGCGGCGGAGGGTGTCCACCCAGTAGAGCGAGCGACCATTTTGCGTCACCAGCAGAGTGCGGTTGTTCGGGTTACCCTCGAAGCCTTTGTTGATTTCGATCCGGCGAAAGGCGCCTCCATGGGAAACGGCAAAGTCGATGAAGGTCATCCCTACGTTAGCCAGGCAGACGCGGACCGCTGGGCCGTCGTAGTCTCCGGCCCAAACCCAAGCCCCCTGAGGAAGGATAATCTCGAACTCTCTTCCGGCTTTGCGGGCCGGTGGAGGGGAGGATCTTGCAGATGGTCCTGCGGAGGCGATGCTCTGGCGAGTGCCTTCCCGGCTGCGCGCTCGCGCGAGATCGGCTTCGCTCCTGCGCAACCGACCAGTGGTGTCCTGGAGCTGCTGCGCGAGTTCAGTCGCTTGTAATTGAGTCGCTCGCAGTGAAGCGGCTTGTGAAGGTGGAGTGATGCACCGCTGCGCTGTTCACAGGAATTCTCCGCAGAGAGTGCGTGAAGATCATCTCGTGGGCACCTGGCTCGTGCCGCGCTAAGTTCGCGCGGCATGCTCGAGCGCACCTTCTTTCAACGTGATCCACTGACCTGCGCCCGCGAATTGATTGGCTGCGAATTGATCTGGAACGAGTGCGCTGGGATCATCGTCGAGACGGAAGCGTATGCGGCGATCGGCGACGAAGCGGCGCACACGTTTGCGCGGCCGTCGGCGCGGGCGTTTGTGGCGGAGCGCCAACCCGGCGCGGCCTACGTCTATTTCAACTACGGCATGTACTGGCTGCTCAACGTGCTGGTGAAAGGCGGTGCCGAAGATGGCTTCGTGCTCTTCCGGGCGATCGAACCGACGCGAGGAATTCCCGAGATGCAGCGCCGGCGCGGGATAGGTCGCAAGGTGCCGCTCACCAAGGTTTCTGCGCTTTGCTCTGGTCCGGGAAAATTGACGCTCGCCCTCGGGATCGACGGTCGGGACCACGGTCGTGATCTTTGCACCGGATCGATCGTTGGATTTCGCACCCCGCCGCAACCCGTCGATGCGGTTCCCGATGTCCGCGTCGGAATTTCCAAAGCCGCAGACCGGCCCTGGCGGTTCGTCGCACCGGACAGCGCATTCGTCAGTTTCGCGGCGGGACGAGTCCGTCCGCACCCTGGCAAACGCCTGACCACGAACGCAGCCCGCGATCGGTTATCGAAAGAGCGGTAAAAACGGAACAAGCCAGACCAGCCCGTGAGGGCCGGTCTGGCTTGGAATTGGTTCGGGCGGTTGGGACCGCTGCTGATTACTTCGAGTAGGAACCCGTGGACGAGCTCTGCGTTTGCATTGAGCTGTCGTCTTTCTTGGCGCAGGCGCCGAGCGCGAGTGTGAATGCTGCGAGAGTGATGATTGCGATGTATTTCATGATTTGACCTCCTTTCTTTGCCTGGTTGGCAGGGGCAAAGGAAGCTTTCATGTCGGCTTTCGCCGTCCGCCCCCTCTGCCGCCTGAGTATCGATGCGAGTAGAAGCTATGGTTGTATCTCGACCAACGTCCCCACCGGCACCCGATCGTAGAGGTCGATCACATCGAGATTGCTCATGCGCACGCAGCCGTGACTGGCCTCCGTGCCAAGCTTCGATTCGGCGTTCGTCCCGTGGATGTAAATGTAGCGCTCGTAGGTGTTTGCGTTCTCCGGATCCAGGCCTTCCAGCCACAGAATCCGCGTCTGCACATGATCCGCGGGATCACCGTCCTGGCCGCAGGTGCCCGTCGGTTTGCGGCTCACGAAAATCTCGCCCGGCATCGCATTATCCCCGTGTTTCTCAGCAACGCGGAAGCGACCGGTCGGGGTCTTATTGCTGCCGAGGTCGGTGCCCAATCCCCAGTGGGAAGTCGAAACCACGTAACGCCGGAGCAACTGCTCTCCCTCAATGAGATCAAGCGTCTGGGAAGGAACGTGGACCAATAACCGGAGCGACATCTTGGAAGGCTAGCGCCCGAGAGCGCAGCAGATCGACTAGGGATTGGCGCGACGTGCCTCACGGCGGCGACGAGCCGACTCCGGTTCCGGCGTCGCGGGAGGAGCAGTTTCCGCAGCGGGAGTTGCGGCCGGAGGAATCGCGGCAACCGCTTCGGTCGGTGAAGGTCGCCGATTCCGAGGCAGCCGTTCGGGCGCGGTAGCAGGGGGCGCTGGCGCCGGAGTCGAGCTGGTGACTGCAGTCGTTGGCGGCGTTGGCGTGGAATCGTCGGGAGGAACGCGCCTGTTGCCGCTAGTTGATGCCCGCGGAGCCGGAGAAGCAGGCGCCGAATCGGTCTCGGAATTCGCTGCGGCCGGCGCAGGGGAAGGTGTTGCTGCGGCCGCTTCAGCCGGTGAAACGCGCCCTCCGCGCCTGTCCCGATCCGGCGGGACTGCACGGCGCGCACTGACCGGGTTAACATCGCTGGCCGGTGCAGGTGTAGTCGGCATCGGCGTGGCGGAAGGTGACGGCGTGATCGCTCCGGACCGATCTGGATCAAGGCTGCGTGTCCGCCGGGCGCCGGGCTGCGCGCCAGCCGTCGGACGTGGGGTCGCGACGCCGGCCGCGTCCGGCTTTTCATCTACCGCGGGCGTGCTCGGGGGCGTCGCGGCGGCGGGCCTTCGTCCTGGCGTGGCTGAAGGAGTTTCCGTTGGGGGCGTTGCGGTGGTTTCGGCAGAGGTCTCAGGACGAGTTGCGCCCGGCTTTCTGCCGCGCCTGGTTGCTGGCGTTGCCGCTGGGCTCGCTGGAGTGGTCCGGACTGCGACCGGCGTCGCCGCCGGAGTCGCCGCGGGAGTAGGAGTCGCTGGTGCTGTGGGTTTCGGGACTGGAGTGGATCGCAGCTGCCGTTCGGGGCGCGTAGCCGGAGTGGCAATGGGCCCCGGCGTCGAAGCGGGAGCGACTGTTTCCTCGCGGACGCGTCGTTGCGGAGTGGCTGCTGGGCGGACCGGATCTGAGGATGCAGCGGCCGCATTGGATTGCACGGAAGCTGGCTCTGCCAAGCGGTTCGTTCCGGGCCGCTGGCGACGTTGACCTTCCTCCGCCTCGCGAGCTTCCTGCTGGAACTTCGCACGGACCCGTTGCGTCGGTTCAGCATTGCGATCGTTGTCCCAGCCGCGATCCACTTCTTCCGCGGCTGCGCGTTCCCTCACCTTCTTCGGCGCCGTCGCCGCTTTCGCTGCGGCCGCAATGAACGGCGCCGCCATGCGCAGCACGCCACCGCGCTGCTCCGCGACTCCGCGAGCGCCGGGATCGTCCACGCGCTCGACTTTGAAGCGCTTCAGCGGCACCTCGCTGCGCCGCTCCAGCACCGTGATGTCCGGCCCGGCATTGAACACCACGTTCTTATTCTCCACGCGCTGATACGTGATGTTCGTCACATTCGTCGTCT
>JAQGOK010000118.1 GCA_028293645.1 Chthoniobacter sp. | reverse complement strand
GCCAGGCCGGTACGAGGCTTGGCTGAAGGAACGCCGGCGAACCAGTGATGAGGGCACCGATTGAAGTGACTGAATAGCCCGATCTATTCGGCATATCCGAATCCAAAGCATCTGTGCAAAAAAATTCAGCCCCCCGCGACCGAATGGCCGCGAAGGGCTGATGTTCCCCCCAGAACAATCTTCTAAAGACGTCTGAAGATTGGTGCACGATCCAAGTTCCCGCAACTACTTTTCTTAAATCTTTTTAATACCGACGCTATTAATCTATTTTCGTCAGGTTAAGTAGTTTCGCTACTCACGAGGGTTGTCGTGCGCCGCCCTTCGGCAAGGTGGGTTGCGCGGTGCAGGGTGCGACGATCTTCACTATCAGTTGATCCAGGACCACCCCGGCTTCCAGCGAGGACGTCACCAGATGGACGTTCGCCTCCAGACAGGAACCGAGCGCAGCCTGTAGCTCGGCCACTTCGTAACGATGGCAATGCATCGCGGCCAGTCCCAAGGCGAAGGCGTTTACCGTTCCATCCTTCTTCCGCGGCAAATGGGACACCGCTTCCGGGGGGAGTCGCTCCAGTGACTTCCCAAAGAAGAACGGCTGTGCAGGCTTCGTCAACCGATGCCGCACCATCAGATCCCGCACCACGAGAAGATTCCGAACCGTCGGGATCACGGCCGCGTAGAGAATTCCGATCGCTGTTTCGCCTTGGAAAAGCAGTTGCTCCAGCAGACTCAACGCCCGGCTCAGATTGCGTTCGGCGATGGCATTGCCGAGCTCAAAGACGATCCCCGCGTGCGAAATAGGCACCATCGTGCTGACATCGGTGCTCCGGACGTCCCGGCGTTCGGCACCCAGGTAAAGGTCGAGCTTTTCGAGTTCATTCTCAATCGTCCGGCGGTCGCCACCCGTGCAGAGCGTGAAAAGCTCGGACGCTTCGGCCGAGAACGTCAATCCGCGGCTCTCCGCCATGCGGCGCGTCAGCTCGCCAGCTTCCTCTTCCCAGCCGCTTCGGTTCGCGTCGACTTTGTCGAAGACCTCCAGCTTCGCCAACTTGCCGAGCGCTTTGTAGAAGGTGCGGCGCTTGTCCACGCCGACGGCACTGAGCAGAAAGCGCGTTGATGCCGGAACGCCGCTTTGCAACGTCGTCACCAACTTCTCCAATGCCTCAATGACCCCTTGCGAGCGGCCAAGCTGGTCATCCGCCAGGAATGTCGCGCTTTTCAACCAGACCAGCTTTTCGCCACCAAAGAACGGGAACGTCAGCAACGCCTCGATTGCCTGATGAATGCTCGTGGCGGCTTGATCCGCGTATTGCACGCAGCCGTCGATCGTATCCCGCGCGAAATCGCCGCCGGCTTCAGGCGTGAGCCGCGCTGCGAGATCAATGGCAGCACGTTTCACCTCGGCGTCATCCGAGCCAACGACCGCGTGAATTTGCGCGAGCCCCGTGGCTTTCGTGGCGGCCATCACTTGCCGAACCGCTCGTAGCGCTTCTCGAAATCCGCCCAGTCCTTCAGCTTATCGCCGTAAACCTCCATCACCGCGGCTTGCATCGGCTTCGGTTCCAGGATGGCGTCGATGAACTTGCTAATGCGGTCCTTCGGCAGGTCCGTCATGAGGAAGCGGACGAATCGCTCCGAGGTTTGGTAAAGCGTCGAAACCGCCAGCTCGCCTTGGGGATATTCCTGCATCTGCTCGAGGACCGGAAGCGGCAGATCGGCCCGGCTGAGCGCGGTTTGGTAACGCTTCAGGCTTTGGCCCTTGCGCGTCGCGATGCTGGCGCCGCCCATGTATTCCGCGAATCCTTCATTGAGCCAGAGCGGCCAGCGTTTGCCTCGATAAATGCGAGCAATGACTGCGTGCGTCGTCTCGTGAGCCAGCGTGCTGGAGTTGAAGCGTCCGGTGTCGTTGGCCCGCCGGACGTTCAGGAACAGCTCGTCGCCAAACGCGAAACTGGCCGACCATGCAGGCGCATCCGTCTTGCCCAGGAACGTCTTCCACTCCTCCTCGTCTTCGAAGACGTAAACGTGCGACTTCCGCGAATACTGCTCCTTCTTCGCGCCGAGCGTCGTCGCGACGAACCAAAGGTCGTATTCGACTTCACGCGCGACCTTCTGCGCCTCGGTCACCCGACGGTAATGAAGGATGAAGTTCTCCGTTTCGGCGTGTTTCCACTTTTCGGGCGCGATCGCCAGCGCGGTTTTGCCATCATCTCCGACCTTGGTATTCGAAAGCTCATCGAATTTCTTCTCAACCAGAGGCACCTCGCGAGGTGGTTGGGTCTGCTCCGTGGACGCGCCTGGAAGCGCCGAGCCTCGCGCGGGCAGGGAACTCTTCGGAGTCGCGGAGGGACGTGGTGGGAAAAGGGAACTTGGCGTGGCACGTGGCGCCACTGAGCTCTGTGCCGATACTTCGAATTGGAAAAGCGGAAGGATTCCGACCAGCGCCAGGCACCGACTAATCTTGGGGAGGAGCGCCACTTTCATTTGTGGCGTATTTTCTAAACTCGCGTTCCAGAGCCTCCAAGCTCGGAAAGCGGCCGGCAAAGCCACGGCTGAGCGCGGTTTCGAACCGTGCGCCTTTCGCGAGCGCTTCGAAAAACACTCCGAAGCCGGACTTGTTCGCCGCACTCAGGAATCGCGTAAGCCGCTCTGACTCGGAATAGAACGCTTCCACGCGCAGGACGTCCTGCGGGTAGCTGAGTGCAGCGGTGAGCTCTGCCAGTGGAATGAATTGCGCGTTCGCGACGGCAACAGAGGTGGGCCGCATGCGGTAGTTCCGCGCTCGCTGAAATGCGGCGTAACCGCGGATGGAAACGTACTCGGCGTAGCCTTCATTCAGCCAGAGCGGCACGTTCGACCCGAAGAATCGATCGACCACGAGATGCGCCACCTCGTGTCCGAGCGTATTGCCTTTGAAGCGAAACTGCGGGTCGCGGCGCAGGAACAATTCGCCGCGCGAGTGGATCCCACCAGTCCACGGATCCAGCGCGCCGCGCTTCTGAAATGCGGCCCAATCCTCGGCCGTCTCGAACACGAAAATGTGCGACTTGCGCTCCCATTGCGTGGTGTCTTTCTCCAGCTCCCGCGCGATCACGCGATAGTAAAATTCCGCTTCCACCGAAACCGGCGCGGCCACGAAACTCTGGAAGTAGTGGTAGATGAAGTTGGCCGTTTCGGCGTGTTTCCAATCGGCCGAACGGATCCCAAGTGCTGCCTGCCCGAGTGGTGTGAAATTACGGTCGGATGTCTCAGCAAGCGGGCGCTCGGTGAACGGAGTGTCCGGTGTCTGGGCCAGCAGCCCCTGCGCGCCAGCTGCCCAAACGAGCGCAGCGAAGAGATGGCAGAAACGGCAGCGAAGCAGCGCGGGCATCCCTGCGGAGTAGCAGCCGCCCTGCCGCGGTAATGGGCTATGGCCCGTTCAGAAGCCGCCGCTAATCTGCCACTCTTCGAGCAAGATCTTCGGAACTTCGCCGATGAAGCGTGAAGGCCGCTGCAGCATTTCACCATAGCCCGCATTCAGGCGCAGGCTCGGATACGTCAGGTACAGCTCATCCTTCGCCCGGGTGACGGCGACGTAAAAAAGCCGGCGTTCCTCTTCAATGGCATCATCACTCTCCAGTGAGCGCGCGCTTGGAAACATTCCGTCCGTCATCCAGATCACGAAGACCACTTTCCACTCCAGGCCCTTTGCCTGGTGAACGCTCGAGAGCGTGATCATCTCGTCGTCATCGCTCGCGGCGGCGACTTCATTGTCGAGGCTGGTCAGCAACGCGAGCTGATCGAGGAAATCGCCCGCGCTCTCGTACTGCTTCGCGAAGTTCGCGAGCGTGTTCAGGTCTTCGCGACGCGCTTCGTAGTTCGGAAACTGCGCCTTCGCGTAGTCGTCGTAGATCGCTTCGATTACGCTGTGCAGCATCTCCGCCGGCGGGTTCGGTTTACCGCCCGGCGCGAGTTCTTCCACGGTGTGCGCGAGCTGTTGCCAGGCTTTTGCGGCTTTCGCCGGCACTTTCAGGGGCATGAGCAAATCGCGGTAGCTGGCGATCTCCGGCCGCGCGAGCGCCTCGTTCACTTCCGCCCAAAGCGCCTCGGCCGAACGCGCGCCGATGCCGGGAAGCAGCCGGACCATGCGTTTGAAAGCGACCTCATCGCGCGGGTTCACGACGAACTTCAAGAACGCCGCGACGTCTTTGATGTGCGCCTGTTCGAAGAAACGCATGCCGCTGGTGATCTGGAAAGGGACGCCATGTCGCGTCAGCTCCATCTGCACTTCCATCGAGTGGTAATGCGCGCGGTAAAGCACCGCGATCTCGTTCAGCTCGATCCCTTCCTCGCGGAGGTCGAGAATGCGTTGTGTGACGAAAAGCGCCTGCTGATTCGAGTCGCTCAGCGGCACCAGGCCTGGCTTCACCGCGCCCGCTGCCCGCGCCGAGACGAGCTCCTTTCGGAACTGGTTCACGTTGCTCGCGATCGCGGCGTTGGCGACCTCGAGAATGTCGGGGACACTCCGGTAATTCGTCTCGATCTTGTAAACCTTGGCGGTCGGATATCGCTTCGGAAACTCGAGGATGTTTTTGAAGTTCGCGCCCCGCCACGAGTAGATGGACTGCGCGTCGTCGCCGACGACCATTACGTTCTGGTGCTGTCGGGCGAGGATGTCGATGAAGTCGGCCTGAATTCGATTTGTGTCCTGGTACTCATCGACGAGCACGAACTGGAACTGCCGCTGGTAGTATTCTGCGATGCCGGGATTCTCCTGGAGCAGCACCAGCGTCTTCTCGAGCAAGTCATCGAAATCCATCGAGTTCGCCGACTTCTTCTTCGCCTCATACTTGAGCCGTGCGCCGCTGATCTGCCCGCTGAACTCGAGGAAATGCGGATACTTCTCCACGAGCACATCCTCGATTGAACGCCCGGTGTTCAGCGAAAAACTGAACACGTCCGCGAGCACTTCACCCTTCGGGAAGCGCTTCTCTTTCGGGTCAATGCCCAGCCCGACGATCACCGCATCGAGCAGGTCCTGCTGGTCTTCGCGATCCATGATCGAGAAGCCCGGCGCGAAGCCGGCTTCCGTGGCGTGCTTGCGCAGCAGGCGGTTGCCGACCGAGTGAAAAGTACCGCCCCACAGCGCCGAAATATCGTTTGGAAGCAGGGCTGCGACGCGATTCAGCATCTCCTTCGCAGCCTTGTTCGTGAAGGTCAGCAGCAGGATGTTTTGTGGCGCGACGCCGTTCTCGATGAGGTAGGCGACGCGGTAGGTAAGTGTCCGCGTTTTGCCGCTCCCCGCACCGGCGATCACCAGCGCCGGACCTGGCGCTGCGGTCACGGCCGCGCATTGCTGCTCGTTCAGTTCGGCAGCGAAATTGATGCGGGGTCCTGTGGCTCCGGAATGACGCTGGAGCGTGTATTGGCGGGCCATGGCGCGGGAGTGTCGAGCCGCGTTGCACGAGTGACGAGTGGAAAATCTGCGGGCGAATTGCGCGTGACCACCACGCGTTGAGCAGGCAAAGGAAAGCGCATGTTCTCCCTGCGTTTACTGCCGGTTTCCGCCCTCCTCGTGTTGTTCACCGGACCGGGATTTGCCGCCGAAAAGCCGCGGCCGCTGATGCGCGATTTCATGGGGCTGAACACACATACGGTGCAGTTCAAGCCGGAGCTGTATGCGCCGGTCACGCGATGGGTGCGCGATTACCATCCGCTGGATTGGGACACTGGAAAGGAGCCCGGAAATCCGACGAAATTCCCCAAGGCGCAGAACGGGGTGGACTGGGGTCAGCTCTACGGCTCGTGGCGGAAGGCCGGTTACGGAGTCAACGCATGCATCATGTTCGACAACCTCGATCCGAAGAACTGGACCGACATCCCGCGCGAAGCCGCCGCTTACGGCCGCGCGTTTGCGACCGCTTTTGGACCCTCCGCAGCGCAGCCGGTGGTCCAGTCGATCGAGATCGGCAACGAGCCGGGCAAATACGACGACGCGACCTATCGCGCGATCTTCGAGCACATGGCCCGGGGAGTTCGCGAAGGAGATCCGAAGCTGCGCATCGCAACGTGCGCGGCGAATCTCGGCAAGAGCGGCCGGTATTCCAAAAGCGTCGATTTACTCGCCGGCCTCGAGTCGCTTTACGACATCCTGAACATCCACATTTACGCCGATCTCGAGCCGTGGCCGACGTTCAAAAAGACCTATCCTGAAGATCCGCGGACGGAGTTCCTCACGGCGGTGAAGCACGTCCTGAAGTGGCGCGCCGACAACGCAGCGGACAAGGAACTGTGGATCACGGAGTTCGGCTGGGATGCTTCGACGAAGCCACCGAAACCGACCGGCGACTTCGCGAAATGGATCGGTTCCAACGAGACGCAACAGGCCCAGTGGATCGTTCGCGGCTACCTGCTTTTCGCCGCGCTCGGCGTTGATCGCGCCTACCTCTACTGGTTCAACGATGATGATACGCCGCAGATGCACGGCTCGTCCGGATTGACGCGGAACTACCTGCCGAAGCCATCCTTTCACGCCGTCGCCTGGCTGCAGCGTTCCCTCGGCGAGTTTCGGTTCAGCCGTGTAGTGCGTGAAGATGCGACGGACTGCTACGCCTACGAGTTTGTCCACGGCGGCGATGCCACGAAACGCGTTTGGGCGGTGTGGAAACCGGCCGGCGAGGAAACGATCACGCATCTTCCGCTGGAGAATTGGACCGCGGTGCAGTCCGAGCGCATGCCGCTGAGCGCAGACTCCCCGAAGCAATTTCCGGCGATCGCAAAAGACGGGGTGCTCGAAGCGCCCGCCGGCGGATCGCCGTTATTTATTTGGCTCGAGAAGCGGTAACGGCGCGGTTTTCGCGACGGCTGCCCGCGCGACCTTTGTCACGTAGGTGAGCGCGGCAAACGCGGCGATCAGCCCGATCACAGTGAAGACGATCTGGCCGGGCGGCGTCTTTTGCACCCCGCTGACCGCCGCCAGCGCATCGTGCGAGGTCGCTCCAAACCAGACGAAGAAGAAAGTCGCGGGCATGATCGCGAGCACCGAGGCCAGCCAGTAAGGACCGAAACGGACGGCAGTCAGTCCGTAGCTGTAATTGGAAAGACCGAAGGGCAGCGGGCAAAATCGAAGCAGCGCCACAATCTTCCATCCTTCACGACCGATCGCCGCGTCGATCAGGCGAAACTTCTCATTCGAGCCAAGCCAGTTGGCGAACCGCGCGCGAGCGAGATGCCGCGAGAGCAGAAAATTCACTGCTGCGCCGAGTGCCGTGCCGATCATCACGGCGGTAAAGCCACGGCCGATTCCGAAGATCAGGCCCGCGGCGATCGCCAGCGGTGAAAGGGGCACGCAAGCGAGCTGGACGACGAGGATGACCACCGCATATGCGAGCACGCCGAACCATCCGAGGTCCTGAAAGAAGTGCTGCCATTGCAGGATTTGTTGGCTGAGCGCGGACATCATAAAAGGCGGGACCGGCTGACGTATCGGGCAGATATCATGCCGTGGCAATCGCGCTTCACGCTCCTGAGTGCAGGCTCGCCTCGATGCAGGCTCTCGCGGTAGATCGCGGGCGATGAACGCCCAATTCGCGCTCTTTCTGGTGCTGATGATTTGCTGCTGGAACGACGGGGTGGCGGCACTCGAGAGCGCGCACATTGCCGCGGCGGCCAGGTATTCCGCTGCGCAGAACGGCCAGACATTGCTGATTCAGCAGGGCGGCAGGGTGGTGTTTGAGGAATACACGGAGGGCTCGAGTCGTGGAGGGCGGAAGATCTTCAGCGGCACCAAGGCTTTCTGGAACCTGGCGGCGCTGGCGGCGCAGGAAGACGGGTTGCTGGATCTTGACGATCGGGCGGCGGAGACGATCACCGAATGGAGCGGCGACTCCCGGAAGGCGCGGATCACTGTGCGGCAGTTGCTCGATTTTTCGTCCGGGCTCGATCCGGGTTTCTTCCTGCACAACAACGATCCGGGTAATCGCGACACGCTCGCGATGAGCCTGCCGCTGGTCGCTGACCCGGGGAGTGCGTTCATCTACGGCCCGAGTTCGTTGCAGGTGTTCCATCAGATCCTGAAGCGCAAACTCGCCAGTCGCGAGGAGTCGCCGACGCGTTATCTCGAGCGGCGGGTCTTGCGCCGCATGGGGCTCGGGTCGCAGCGTTATCTTGCTGACCGCGCGGGCAATCCACTGCTCGCCACAGGATGGATTTTGAGCCCCCGGCAGTGGGCGAAAATGGGCCAGCTGGTGCTCGCGAACGGTTCACCGGTCGTCGCAGCCGGCTCCCTGGCCGCGACTCGGCGCGGCTCACCGGTCAACCGCGCATTTGCGCTCGGCTGGTGGAACAACCATGCGGCGCCTGGCGGTCGAGAGTCCGACATCGAAGACATGCTCGAACCAAAATGGCACCGCCAGGATTGGAGCAACGTTTGCATCTGCCGCGACGCGCCGGACGACCTCGTTGCCAGCATCGGCTCCGGCTATCAGCGCCTCTACGTCGTTCCATCGCTCCAACTCGTGGTGGTGCGGAATGGCGCCGGCGGGAAGTTTTCCGATGCCCGTTTCCTGCGCCTGCTGCTCGGCCGCTGAACGGGATCGAGTTACTCGCCGAGCAGGAACCGGAAGTCTTCGAGGCTGAGTGCGCGGGCGAAGTTTTCTTCGCCGAGGATGTCGGTCGCGAGAGCGTGCTTTTGCTTCTGCAACGCGCGGATCTTTTCCTCGATCGTTTCCTTCACGAGGAGTCGATAGGCCATCACGGTCGAGCGCTGGCCGATCCGGTGCGTGCGATCGATCGCCTGATTTTCGACCGCCGGATTCCACCAAGGATCGAAAAGCACGACATAGCTCGCCGCGGTGAGATTCAGACCGAAGCCGCCCGCGCGCAGCGAGATCAGGAAGACCGCTGCGCCCTCTTTGCTCTGGAAATCGGCAACGAGCGCCCCGCGGTTTTCGGTGCCGCCGGTGAGCAGGAAGTGCGGCCATTCACGGCGCACCACTTCGTTGCGGATGAGGGTGAGCATTTCGACGAACTGCGAGAAAACCAGCACCTTGTGTCCCTCTTCCATCAGCGGTTCGAGCAGATCGAAAAGCGCGGTCATTTTCGCGCTCTCGGCGTCCGCGGCCTTCTCACTGACCAGCGCCGGGTGACAGCAAATCTGGCGCAGTCGGAGGAGCGACGTGAGGATGTTGAAGCGGGCTTTGTCGAGCTGCGTTGCTGTCTGGACGTGGAGCAAGGCGGCGCGCGCCCGTTTCAGTTCGGCCCGATAAAGCTGCTCCTGGGTGCCTTCGAATTCGCAGTAGAGATCTTCCTCGATTCGCTCCGGCAGATCCTTGGCGACCTCCGCTTTGGTGCGTCGCAGCACAAAGGGTCGCACGCGTGCGGCGACCCGCCGCCGGGCAAACGGATCGGTGCGTTGATCGAAGTTGCGCGAGAAATCCGCGCGCCTGCCGAGCACGCCCGGCATGGCGAAGCCCATGATGCTCCAGAGATCGAGCAAGCGGTTCTCGATCGGAGTGCCGCTGAGCGCGAGGCGATGTCCGGCCTTCAGCGCGAACGCGGCGCGGGCCGTCTGCGAATCGGGATTTTTGATCGATTGCGCTTCGTCCAGAATCGCGGCGAGCCATGGCGCGGCGACCAGTTCCTTCGCGAGGATGCGGAGCTGCGCGTAGTTGATAACGACGACATCGGCTTCCGCCCGCGCGGCTTTGAGCGCCGCGGCCCCGGGCTCTCCGCGGTTCAGCAGATGCACTTTGAGCGAAGGCGCGAAACGCGTTCCTTCCGCGAGCCAGTTGTCCGTTACGCTCTTGGGACAAACGACCAGCGTCGGGTGCGGACGCGCGGGAGCGCCCGGTCCGTTCGTCGCTTGCGCGTCGCCGCCGTCGCGAAGCCAGAGCAGCCAGGCCAGCGCTTGCACGGTTTTTCCCAAACCCATGTCGTCCGCGAGAATGCCGCCGAAATGGTTGGCCGTGAGGTAGGCGAGAAACTGGAATCCCGCGGTTTGGTAAGGCCGCAGCTCAGCGAGCAAAGTGGCCGGAACGGGCGGTGCGACCTGCGTCTGAATCTCGCGCGCGCGGCGATCCAGGCGGTCGGCCTGCTCGGTTGGCAGCAGGCGGCGCGCGGCGGATTTCCCGGCGAGTTGCAGGGCGTGAAGACGCTGGGCGTCCTTCGGCAACTCGCGCGCGTTCAGACCGAGATCGGCGAGTTGCTCTTCGTCTTCGGCGCTGAGCTGCACGGTCAGGCGGCGCCAGCCTTTGGCGCCGAGCCGCACGAAGCCGCCGCGCGCATCGAGCAGCAAGCGTACATCGGCTTTGGTCAGCGTCGTGTCGGTGACATCGAGCGCGAGTTTCAGATCGAACCAGTCGATACCGGCCTCTTCGACCTCGAGCTTCACCGTCGCGCGCAGCGGCGCATCGCGGAGCGAGGCAAGCACCGGGTCGAGCTCGATCTCGATCTCCGGCGGCAGCGCGGAAAGCCATTCCGCGAATTGCTCCGGGAACTGTTTGCCGATCTTGCGGCTCCAACGTTGATCGTGCGGCTGCCAGGTGAGTCGCAGTTCACTGACCAGATCCGGCACCGCGTCGAGCGCGGCGCGATCAAAGCGGATGATCTCCTGCGGATCCGGCGCGCTGCCGGCGAGCGCCTCCCAGCCGTCCGCGCTGTAAGTCTCAACGACTCCACCGTTGTCGTGCTCCGCGCGCGCCGTCAGCAAGACGGCTTCCCCCGTGCTGAAAGGGATCTTCTCGAGGCTGCACCGGACGATCACCCGCGCGGTGACCTTGCGAATCCGCGCGGCGAGCGGCGCCGGTGGCTCGACGCCCAGGCGATCGAGAAGCGCCACGCCTTCATTGGCCTCGATCGCTTCGAGCGGAATCGAGACGGGCCCGGCGGCGATCGGCAAGGCGCCGAGAGGCGGGCCGGGATAGATCGTCTCGGCAGTGACGTAAAGCGAGGGTTCGCCGTCGAGCACGGTCAAGGGCGGTGGCGGGGCACTCCCATCCGGGCGGACGAGCGCGAATTGATAATCCGGACGCGCTTCGGTGGGCGGTTGAACGCGCCAGATCAGGTGCTCGGCCGCGAAGCGGAGCGGCTCGCCGCGCGGACCGATCGCGATTTCGGACACGGCCGTGAGCCGCAGCACGACGTTGAGAACGCGTGCGCAATCGGGCTTGGTGAACGGCAGCAGTGGCTCCGCGCCATAGCCCGTATCGAAGGCGCGCCAGACCGGCAGCGACTGCTCATCGAAAGGAATGCGCCCCGCATAACCTTCGCTCTGGAGCTGCATGAAGGCGGCCGGTTTGATCGCGGCGAATTCGCCGTTCTCGCTGCGGCGCCACTCGAGCTGGGCGTGTTCCTCGGTGAGCCGCACGCGCAGGGCGATCTCGCGCGCTTCCTGGCGGGTGCGCGGCGCCGCGTTCTTCTGCAGCCATTCGCGCCACTGCTCGATCTGGTCCCGCCGCGAAAACGAAGTGACCAACTGGTCCACCTCCGTCCAATCGGTGATCTCCGCGAGTGCGGGCAGCAGCTCCATTTTGCGACTCCGCAGGTAACCGGCTGCGTAAAGCCAGGTATGCCAGCGGCTCGCCGGCTCGGCCGGCCAGAGCGTTACCAGTTCCGCGCTGTCGGTCGGAGCGGCAGCGCCGGCGCGGATCATTGGCCGGAGCTTCGCCTCGGCGACGACCTCCGAATGCCGATCGTGCGTGAACAGGTCGTCCACCGCCTGGGCGGCGCGTCGCTCGGAGCCAACCAGTGGCCGGCCGAGCCTTCCCTCCAGGATTTCCGCGAAAGTCTCCGTTGCGATCGGCGCCGCAATGACCTCGGGGGCAGCTTCGTCCGGGGTGGAAGCGACCTGCCCATTGCGCTCGGGGAGGGCCGCGCCGCTGTGCTGCAAGCCGGCGAGCAGCGTGGCCGCGCAGTGATCGCAATCGAGATAGAGATCGCACGAGCATTCACCCTCCCACTCCGCATTGACGAACCGCACCTTCGTCTGACACGTCTCAGACGCCACGGCACGGTAGCCGATCCCGCGGCGGTAGGGTTCGACTTCGGCCACGCGCCCGGCGCGGAGATGATCTTCTCCGCGCGACCACGTCTGATCCCCGAGCTTTTGCAAATACCGGTGGGCAGCATCGAGCAGGGCAGGGGTGAGCGTAAAAGGCATGGGCGAGGCGGAGGGTGATCGTCGGTGCGAGCTCGGACGACCGCAAGTCTCGTGGCGCGGCCAAATTCGCTTTGACGCTGCTGGCGAAGCGCCCGCATGTTCGCCCCTCGGTGGGATGGCCCGTCCGCAACACCGACTCTGCACTTTTCATCCTCTCCCGAATTCTTATGGCAAACTACGACCTTATTGTTATCGGCGGCGGTCCCGCCGGGTATGTCGGCGCGATCCGCGCGGCGCAGCTCGGCAAAAAAGTGGCGTGTGTGGAGCGGGAGCGTGCGGGGGGCATCTGCAACAACTGGGGCTGTATTCCGACCAAAGTGCTGCTGCGCAATGCCGAGCTGTATCACCTCATGTCGCACCGGGCGGCGGAGTTTGGCTTCAAGTTCGATGGCCTGAGCTACGACTGGAGCAAGATCATCAAACGCTCACGCGACGTGTCGGACAAAGGCGCGGCGGGCGTCGAGTATCTCTTCAAGAAGAACAAGATCGATTACATCAAGGGCGAAGCGACGCTCGAGAAAGCGGGCGAGGTGAAAGTGAAGGCTGCCGACGGCAAGGAAGAGACGCACACGGCTGCGAAGATCCTCATCAGCACGGGCGTGAATGCGCGCGCTTTGCCGAGCCTGCCGTTCAATGGCAAGACCGTGATCGGCAGCCGCGAAGCGATGATTCTCGATCCACAGCCGAAGACGATGGTCATCATCGGCGCCGGTGCGATCGGGATCGAGTTTGCCTACTTCTACAACGCGTTCGGGACGAAAGTGACCGTCGTCGAAATGTTGCCGAACATCCTGCCGGTCGAAGACACGGAGGTCTCGCAGACGCTGGAGAAATCCTACGCCAAGCTGGGCATCAAATGCCTGACGAACACGAAGACGACGAAAACCGAGGCGACGGATAAGGGCGTGAAGATCACCGTCCAGGATCCAAAAGGCGCGGAGCAAACGCTGGAAGCGGATGTCTGCCTCGTAGCCATCGGCGTCGCGCCGTTGCTGCCGGGCGGTGCGTTGAAGATCGGGCTCACCGATCGCGGTTACATCCAGACGAACGATCGCTATGAAACGAACGTGCCGGGCGTGTTTGCGGCGGGCGACATCATTGGGCCGCCGTGGCTCGCGCACGTCGCGAGCTTCGAGGCGCTCCAGGCGGTGGACGGGATGTTCGTGAAAGACTTCAAGCCACGCAAAGTCGGCGTTTTCCCCGGCTGCACGTATTGCCAGCCGCAGGTGGCCAGCGTCGGCCTGACCGAACGGGCCGCGAAGGAGGCGGGTAAAAAGTTCAAGGTCGGCAAGTTCCCGTTCATGGCGAGTGGCAAGGCGCGCGCGGTGGGCGAGACGGAAGGCTTCGTGAAGATCCTCTTCGGCGAGCCGCACGGGGAAATCCTCGGCGCCCACATCATCGGTGCGGAAGCCACGGAGCTCATCGCGGAGCTCGGCCTGGCGATCAGTGTTGAAGCCACCGTCGAAGACCTCGAGCACACGATCCACGCGCATCCGACGCTCAGCGAAGCGGTGCATGAAGCGGCCGGTGTAGCTTACGGGCACGCGATTCACATCTAGATTGTGGCCATGATCAACGAACGCATTGAACGGATCGAAGCGGCGGTGAACGACTCGACGAGCATCCCGGAAAGCACGCGCCGGGAACTCGCCGCGTTGCTTGCCGACCTGAAAGCCGAAGTGGCGCCGCTGAACGAGACGCACGGCGCCGACGCGCAAAGCATCGCGGGTTTCACCGACGCCTCCGTTCACGAAGCGATGCGGACTGAGAAGAAGCCCGAGCTGGCCGACGCGGCGCTGAAAGGACTCGCCTCATCCGCTCGCGGCTTTGAAGTGTCGCATCCGCGGCTCGTGGCAGTGATCGATCGCATCGCTTTGACGCTTTCGAACATGGGGATCTAGCAATGCGGCACATGGAAATCGTGCCGATTGAAGTTTTCGGGATGCACATCGATGTGCCCTTTCCGAGCCCGCTCGGATTTGCGCAGGCAAATATCGAGGAGTTCGGCGCCGCGCTATGCGAGGCCGACACCGGACTCACGCTGCGCTCGGATCAGATCCGGCTGAAGCGCTGGGACGATCTTTTCGGCTACGAACTTTCCGCGCACTTCTTTGGCGAAAACGGGACGCTGATCCGCACGTCGGATCGCATCAAGCTCGGCATTCGCAACGCGCGCACCGCTGCGGATCTGAAGATCATGTGCGACGCGTTTGCGCGGCTTTACGAGATCGCGGACTGCGATTCGGACAGCCTGACCGCGTTCTCCGCGCACGCGCATGGGAAGTTTGCCTCGGCCGAGGAGCGCGAAAGTTATCTTCAGCGGTTCTCCTACAGCCCGATGGTGAACAAGCCCGCGGCACTCGGCTACGTGAACGTTCTCGGCTGGGAAAAGGACATCCGAGTGCTGATCGAAGCGTCCAACGTGGTGCCGGATGCGGTGTTCGTGATGTGGGAGACGCTTTGGACCAACGACCAGGATTGGGACACGTTCCTGCCGACCCTGCAGAGTCTGCTCGATAATTCGGCGAATCTCTTCGATCTCGGTTTCGAGCCGTTGCGCGAGCGGGTGTAGAGCGCCGGCTATTCCTCCGCGATCAGTTCGTCGAGGCGTCGGAGTTGCGCCCGCCGAAAACTGTCGCCGATGATGACTGCCAGAAATGGCGCGGCAAGCAGCGGAACCAGGAAGAGGAATCCGCTGCATACGGCGGTGATCACATTCCCCAGCAGGATCAAAGCAATGGCCAGAGGGAGTGCCGCGCGTGGGTAGCGAAGCGATAGCCAGCCGGCGAGGTGGAACAGCAAGATCGTTTCGGCGCCGATGAAAATCAGGGCGACGCTGGTGAGGCCGGTGCCGAGGATTGTCCGGGAGGTTTGCAACCTGAATACTTCGCTGATGAGCGCAGTGCCCATGCAGAGAATGGAAAATGCCGCCGCCGGCAGCGCTGCGTGGTAACAAGCCGAGACTTTGGCGGCATGCAGCCGCACCAGCGTGGTGGGCAGCATCGCCAGGCTGGAGAGCGCTTTCTCGTGTACTTCGGCAGCAAACATGCGGCTGCCGGCAAAGCCGATCTCGAGCACCAGCAGAACGACGAACATCCATCCGCATCCATAGGCGAGACGTGACACCGTCTCGAGGTCGATGCCATTGGCGGTGAGCAATCGCACCGCCACATACGTTCCGAGGCAGAGCCCATAGACGATCACCTTTGCCCACAGCACTGCAGGACCGCCGTGCAGGAAATGGGCATCTTTCCAGGCCAGCGGTTTCGCCCAGACCCGGCCGGGCGGGAACCGCTTCCGACCCCACGCATGCAGCGGATCCAGCACTCGCCCTCCGCCCACCATTCCGCCGCAGTGGCTCTCGAAGCTTCCCCACGCACAGAGGAACAACACCAGTCCGGCGCCAAGATCGAAGGCAAGCTGCGGACCGACGAGGGATCCGGTGAATCCGGTGGAGAGGATTTGATCGAGCCGCCCCAAGGTGGAACTCGCAACGAGGACCTCCTGGATGAAATCGAAAGGCGCGCGAAATGATTGCGCCTGCTCCGGCAGAGTCAGCGCCTTTCCAAGGAATCCCGATACGGAGCGCACGATCAACAGCCCCAGCAGTGAAACCCCAACGGCGATCGCCGCCATCCCAGTACGTGAAGCGCGCACTGACGCGAGCAGCGCCAGATTGGCGAGGAAGAAGGTGTATCCGGCCAGCGCAAGGTAGCAGGCGAGGACTTGATGCGTGGAAACGCCGCCCAGGGTTGCGGCGAGAAACGTGAACGGCA
>JAQGOK010000075.1 GCA_028293645.1 Chthoniobacter sp. | reverse complement strand
TGGGGCGCCTTGTGGGAAGTGCTCCGCGAGCAACAGGTGCCCGCGCGCGGTTTTCTGATTCACGCTTACGGCGGTCCAGCGGAAATGGTCGTGGGGTTTGTGGAGCGCGGCGCTTACTTCTCGTTCTCACCGTATTTTCTGCACCCGCGCAAAGCCGCGCAACGCGACATCTTTGCCCGGATCCCCGCGGATCGACTCCTGGTCGAGACAGACGCGCCGGACCTCCGCCCGCCCGACGAGCGCAACGCGCATCCGCTCCAAAGCGAAAGCGGCGAGCCGCTCAATCATCCCGCCAATCTGACTGTTGCTTACGCAGGCCTCGCCGAGATCCGCGGCCTGTCGCTCGACGCGCTCGAGCCGCTCATTGCAGAGAACTTCACGCGACTGTTTCCTAACGTTTCCGAGATCACCCCAGGGCGATCCGGCGCACCACTTCCCCAGCCGCCGCGAATCCAAACGCACCCGTGACGAAGCTCGCTGTTCCGAAGCCGGTCTCGCAATCGAGGTTTAAGCGCGTGCCCGGTTCCGGCCGCGGCGAACAGGTCCCGTTCTTCCAGGCATACATCGGCTTCTCCGGTGAGAAGACGGCGAGCGCGCCAAAGTCGGCAGCGCGATCCAGCGGAAAGCCGAAATCGCGCCGGAGCTTCCTGCGCACCTGCCGAAACAGTTCGTCGTTCTTGGCGTGCGCCAGATCGGCGACTCGCACCTCTGTGCTGTCGCGTCGCCCCCCGGCTCCACCGACGGTCAGCACTGGCAAACCGCGATCTCGGCAGCCCGCGATGAGCAGGCATTTGTTGGTCAGCCGATCCGTGCAATCGATGACGAAATCGTAGTGCTCGCCGAGCAACCGGTCCGCGGTTGATTGCGTGAAGAACTCGCTGGTGCAAACGAGCGCGCATTCGGGGTTGATCAGCCGCACACGCTCCGCGATCGCCTCAACTTTCGGCCGGCCCACCTGCCCGTCGAGCGCATGAATCTGCCGGTTGATGTTCGTCACGCAGACATCGTCCAGATCGATCACCGTGATCGCGCCGATGCCGGAGCGGGCGAGCGCTTCCACTGCCCACGAACCGACGCCTCCGATCCCGACCACGCACACGCGCGCCGCCCGCAGTCGCGGCAACGCGTCGGCTCCGTAAAGCCGGGCAAGGCCGCCGAAACGTTGCGCATAGTCGCTGACGGCTGAGCTAACCTGCATCGGCGACGTAAGCTTCCAGCGCCTCGCGGGTCACGGTGTGCCGCGCACCGCAGCGCGGGCAACTCAACCGCAGCGATTCGTCCTCGCCAAAGAGTCCTTCCGGATCGGTGCGCATGATCGAGGCGAGGATCGCAAACATGCGGGTCTGCGTGCAGCCGCATTCCCACCGATACTGGCGTTGCTCGAGAAGGCTGAGTTGCTCCGTCTGATCGAGCGCCAGCACATCGGCTTCGGTCAGCGCCGTAAGCCATGGCAGGTCGCATTGGGGCTGCGCGGAGATGAAGACGAAGTCTTCGGGCCCATGTCGGAAGAACCGCGCGGGACGCTGCTCGCTCTGCTCGTAGTATTGTTCCACTGCGCCGAAGATTTCACGGCCCGTAAACTCGATGGCGCTCCGCCGCGTCTCGGAGCCTTCCCGCACCACATCGGCGAGAAAAAGCTGCCGCTCTTCGTCTTTCACGTTTTCGGTAAAGAGCTGACCGACCACGGTGCCGCGGCGGTTGTCGGCCGTGACGAAGAGGTTGAGCAGCGGATCGTGGAAATGGATCGTCCACGCTGCGGACTCGTTCCAGGGACGTGACGCGCCGTGCAAGGTGACGGCCGCCAGTGCCTCTTTGAGCAATCCATCATGATCCGGAGCGTGCTGCCGGCCGATCTGGCCCTGGTGCAAATAGTAATCAACGTAAAGCTCGCCGAAGTCCGCTCGCGCGACCAACGCGTTGCGTTCGCGAACGAAATACGTGCGGACTTCGAACCCGACCATTGCGGGAGAATCTTCGGAACTCATCGGCGCAACATCTCGCGTCGGGAGATGCGAAGCACCAGGAATTTGGTGCGAATTGCCGTCTGCCTGTTCGGAACTCCAGGGACAGCCTGAATCCGGAGCCGCGCGCGCTACTCCCCTCCGTAGCTGACGCGATAGATCCGCTGATTCTCTTCTTCGGTAAAAAGCAGGCTCCCGTCCGGCAGTGCGATTACGCCCACGGGCCGTCCCCAAGTGCTCGGTCGTTTCGGATCGGTCAAAAATCCGGTGACAAAATCCTCGTAATGGCCAAGCGGGCGATGATCGCCGCCGAACGGAATGAAGATGATTTTGTAGCCGGTCCCTTCGCTGCGGTTCCAGCTCCCACGCAGCGCCGCAAATGCGCCGTTCCGATACTTCGCCGGGAACTTGTCGCCCTTCGAGAACGCGAGCCCGAGCATCGCCGAATGTGCTTCGACCAGTACGTCGGGCATCTTCGTTTTCGCAACTGCCTGGGGGTTGGTGCTCTGGCCACCGTTGAGGTGGCGCGGGTCCAGGTGCTGCGGCGTGAAGTAAGCCCAGGGCCATCCGTAAAACTCGCCCTCACGAATCCGCGTCAGGTAGTCCGGCACAAGATCATCGCCGATCTTGTCCCGCTCGTTCACGGTGACATGCACGTCCCCAGTCTGCGGATGAAAATCGAGCCCGACGGGATTGCGCAGTCCGTCGGCGAAGGTTTTCCGATCCGAACCATCGAGGTTCATCCGCAACACCGACGCGCGTGGCGCGTCCTCGACCTCGGCGTTGCTCTTGGAGCCGACCGTGACGAACAGATGCCTGCCGTCCGGACTCACCCGCACATTGCGTGTCCAGTGCTGGTTGTATCCGCCGCCCGGCAGATCGGTGATCTTCTCGCCTTTGCCCTCGAGCTTCGTCTGGCCTTTCTGGAACGGAAACCGCAGGACCGCGTCCGTGTTGCCGAGGAAAAAATGATTGTCCGAGAAAGACATGCCGAACGGGATGTTCAGCCCGTTGCTTTCATCGGCGAACGTTGACCTTTCGTCCGCGGCGCCGTCGCCATTCGTGTCGCGGAGAAGCTGAATGCGATTGCGCCGCGTTTCGGTCACGAGCACGCCGCCATCCGGCGTCAGCGCGAGCCAGCGAGGCTTTTGCAGATCCTCGGCATAGAGGGTTACCTGGAATCCTTTCGGTGCGCGGAGCACCGGATGGTCCGGTGGTGCATCGACCTTCGGCTGCTTCGATGCGCTCTCCTTTTCGTCGCTGGGCGGCGGAAGTTGCGCGACTTCGACCTTGATCGGCTTCGGATCGAGGACCTCGGTGATTATGGGCTTCGAAGGTTTTTGTGCGACGCCCGCGCAGCCGGAAAGCAACAGGAGGAAGAGGTGAATCGCGGGCGGGTAAGGCAGGAAAAGGCGAGGGGACTTCATGGAAATCGGGATGCGCTGCACGCCACCGCGGCGTGCTCCGAGTATTCGCCGCGCATCCGGCGCGCGGTTGCAGTGCATCGCCTGTTTGGAGTTCGCGCTCGGGCCAACTCAGCTACCCGCCCTTGCAATGTCCACCGGCCACCTCAACGGTCCGTCCCCGCTGCTTCGGCATCGTAAAAATGAATCGTTCCACCTTTCGGCATCTCATAGAGGAGCCCGCTGCATTCAGCCGTTGCGACGCTGCGCGAAGCGTTGCGGGCGGAGCCCATCTTCGAGCGTTGCGTCTGAGTTCTTCCTCGGCTGAGTTTGCGAATTGAGCGCTTCGATCGAATACCCGCCGGACCTGCCGATCACCGCCCGGCGCGTAGAAATCGTCGCGGCGCTGCGCACCAGTCAGGTGCTAATCGTGGCTGGCGAGACGGGCTCCGGAAAGACGACGCAACTTCCAAAGATGTGCCTGGAGGCAGGGCTCGCCCTGCGTGGCAAAATCGGGTGCACGCAGCCGCGTCGGGTCGCGGCGATGAGCATTTCCCGCCGCGTGGCGGAGGAGCTGAAAGTGGCGTGGGGTCGCGAGGTGGGCTGCAAGATGCGCTTCAACGACGACACCAGCCGGGAAACGCGGGTCAAGTTCATGACCGACGGCATTCTGCTGGCCGAGATCCAGTCGGATCCCCTGCTGCGCCAGTACTCCGCCATCATCCTCGACGAGGCCCACGAGCGCTCCCTCAACATTGACTTTCTCCTCGGCTACCTGAAGACCCTGCTCCCCAAGTGCCCCGGCCTGAAACTCATCATCACCTCCGCCACCATTGACACAGAAGCGTTCTCCCAAGCCTACGGCGGGGC
>JAQGOK010000072.1 GCA_028293645.1 Chthoniobacter sp. | reverse complement strand
CGGTCGAACCAGGCTCGAATGGTCTCATCATCGCGACCACTCCCCAGCGACACAGAAACCATTTCTGCCGCGGCTTCGGGGCGATCCGGCCGCAGCTTCCAGGCGGCCACCAGCGCCTCCTCCGCTTTGCCCAAGTGCTCTGCAAAACCCTCCCAACCTTCGACTGTAACCTTACTCGCCACATCACCGGATCTTTCTTTCCACGCGAGATCCACCTCTGTTGAGCCGATCAGAGTCTGCCGCGCCCATTCTGGAAGGCGCGACTCAGAGTAAAGCTTGAGGAGCGGCTTCGCGCTGACCTTGAGCGTCTGACTATGAATCCGCGCAACCAAATGGCGGACCAGGATCTCCGTTTCGGTCGGGAGATAGCTGTTGTCCGACAAAGCTTCGGTGATCGCCTGGAGCACAATCGAATGAACATCCACGGACTCACGCCAATGTTCGGCTTGCACTGAGATGTATCCGCTTGCGGCGAACAGGCGAAGCGCGGCCGGGTAGCTTTTGTCGCGAACCAAGGCCTTGGTGGCGGTCTGGAATTGCGCGCGTGCGGTCCGCCAGTCGTCGCTCCCTCGGTTGATTGCCCGACCCGCAAAGTAAAGGATCAAGGGGTCGGTGCAGCCCGTCGCGAGCAGCTCTTTAGCTTCGGCCGCCAACGCCGAATCGCCGTCGGAACTGCTCATCAAAGCCCAATCTGGGATCGTGCGGGAAAGGAAGCCGAGCGCGTCCGCCGCCCACGGCTCTCCTGCGGATCGCTTCTGAAAGGGCGTTACCCACACGCGTTCTGCCCAGGCAATCTGAAGCTTTTGGAAGTCGCGGTTCGTCGTTGCCGTTGGGCTGATCACGATCGGTGCAACTTCGCCGGCGCTGAAGGCCGCAGGCGGAAACACGGCGGAGCTGAGAAAGAGGATCCACCAAGCCAGGGCCGCGCTTTTCATGGATCCGAACATACGGACCGCTCGCCGAGACGCGAGCACCCTCTGCCCCGATCGTTCGGGAACTGACCGTTGACCGTCTTTGACCGCACCCGCATAGTGCGCGGCTCGCGACGTCTCGCGCTCCTCACTGGGCGCTGGCCGCGGGACGTTTTTATGCCGCAATCCCGGACCCGAAATTTTTGCATCATCGCGCACATCGATCACGGAAAGACCACGCTTTCCGATCGTCTGCTGGCGTTCACGGGCACCACCCAGAAGCGCGAGGAACAGGAACAGTTGCTCGACGCGATGGACCTCGAACGGGAGCGCGGCATTACGATCAAGGCGCACCCGATCGCGATGAGCTACAAGGCCAGGGATGGGCAGACTTATAAGCTCAATCTCATGGACACGCCGGGGCACGTGGACTTCGCGTATGAAGTCTCGCGGTCGCTGGCGGCTTGTGAAGGCGCGCTGCTGATTGTGGACGCGGCGCAGGGCGTGGAAGCGCAGACGGTTGCGAACGTGCATCTGGCGACCGAGCAGAAGCTGACGTTGATCCCGGTGATCAATAAGATCGATCTGCCGAACTCCGACATTCCGACGGTGAAACGGCAACTGGAGGACATCCTCGCGATTCCAGGTGAGGAAGCGATCATGGCCAGCGCCAAGGCCGGCATTGGCATTGAAGAGATCCTCGAGGCGATCGTTGAACGGATTCCGCCGCCGCATGGGCACACGACAGGAGCATTGCGCGCGCTGGTTTTCGACTCAGCCTTCGACACGTATCGCGGCGTGATCGTTTACGTGCGGGTCGTCGATGGAAGCATCAAGGCGGGCGATCCGGTGAAGATGATGGCGACCAATCGCGGTTACGAAGTGAAGGAAGTCGGCATCTTCCGTCCGCAACAGCCGAAGCTGCTCGTGCAGGACAAGCTCGGACCCGGCGACGTCGGTTATGTGATCGCGAACATCAAGGCGAGCAGCGAGGTGAAGGTCGGCGACACGCTCACCAGCACACGCAATCTCGCCCCTGAACCGTTGCCGGGATTCCACGAGATCCAGCCGATGGTTTTCACCGGCATCTATCCGATCAACACCGCGGACTTCGAGCATCTGAAAGCCGCGATGGCGAAACTGCAGCTCAACGATTCGGCTTTCCAGTTCATGCCCGAGTCCAGCGTCGCGCTCGGCTTCGGATTTCGCTGCGGGTTCCTCGGCCTGTTGCACATGGAGATCATCCAGGAGCGGCTGCGGCGGGAGTACAACATGGACATCATCGCGACCTACCCGTCCGTGATTTACGAGGTGCTGCGGACCAACGGCGAAGTGCTCCATGTCGATAACCCGGAGAACCTGCCGGACCCGAGCGTCATCCAGGAGATCCGCGAGCCGATCGTGCGCTGCTTCATCATGCTCCCGAACGAGTACATCTCGCCGATTCTCCAGATGATCATGGATAAGCGCGGTGAGGTGAAACACACCGAGTCACTCGACACGAAGCGCGTGATGCTTACCACTGAGCTGCCGCTCAACGAGATCCTCGTGGACTTCGTGGACAAGATGAAATCGATCACGCGCGGCTACGGCTCAATGGACTACGAGCAGGCTGGTTACAAAACTTCGAAGCTCGTGAAGCTCGACATGCTGGTGAACGGCGAGCCAGTGGACGCGTTCAGTTCGATCGTGCATCGCGATAAGGCGGAAGCCCGTGGACGCGCGCTCGCGGCGAAGCTCAAGGACGTGATCCCGACCCAGCTTTACCAAGTCGCCATTCAGGCGGCGATTGGTGGAAAAATCATCGCCCGCGAGTCAGTGAGCGCGCAGCGCAAGGACGTGACCGCCAAGTGTTATGGCGGTGACATTTCTCGCAAGCGCAAGCTCCTGGAGAAGCAGAAGGAAGGGAAGAAGCGGATGAAGTCGATCGGCCGGGTGAACATTCCGCAGGAAGCGTTCATCGAAGTGTTGAAAACGAACTGACCCAGAGGGGGTCTCAGGTAAACAGCCGGAGCGGGAAAGACCTCCGCGTCGGAGGCCGTTGGTGCTGCGCGGCAGGAGCATTGCACGAGGATGCGGAGTTCTTCATGCTCGCCGGGAAAGTCTTCGCATGAACCCTCCCCCAGACGCGACGCATCGACCGCCATCGGACGGCGAAGCACCGCGGACGCCAGTGGCAATGGAAGGAGCGGAGCGTGTGCTGGAGGCGATCATGTTCACCGACATCGAAGGTTCGGTTCGGCTGGAGCAGACGTTGGGCACAGCGCGATACGCAGAGGTGCTCACGCGGCACGGCGAGATCTTTTACGAGGCGCTTAGCTCGGTGCGTTCAGGGCATGTTGAAAAGCATACGGGCGATGGGTTCATGGCGCGGTTCGGCCAACCGAGCGAAGCGGTTGCGGCTGCGTTGCGGTTTCAGTGGCTGCTGAATCGGGAGCGTTGGGATGTGCCGCCACCGTTGCGTTTCGCGGTCCGCATCGGCCTGCATCAGGGAGAAATCCTGCTCCTTCCGTCCATCCGGCAGATGCCGAGCACGATCGGTGCACCGGTGCATGTGGCGGCACGAGTGATGTCCATGGCCGTGGGCGGCCAGATTCTGCTCACCCGCGCTGTTTTCGATAACGCGCGGCAGTTCGTTCGGGAGATCCCCGACACCGCCGCAGCCTTGCGCTGGGAAGCACACGGATCGTATCTCGCCAAAGGGATCGAGGCGCCGATTGAAGTATTCGAGGTCGGCGAAGAAGGACGGGCGCCATTCACCCGTCCGGAGAGCAGCGATGTGGTGCAGCGGTCCGTTTCGGCCGAGGAAGAGGCAACGCTCGGCTGGCGTCCCGCAAACGGTCTTGAGATTCCGAAGCGGCCGGGCTGGTTTTTGCAGAAGCAGTTGGGCGAAGGAGGATTCGGTGAGGTCTGGCTCGCGGAGAATGCCGAGACGCGGGAGCTGCGCGTCTTCAAATTCTGCTTCGACGTGGTGCGGCTGCGCTCCTTTAAACGCGAGGTCCTGCTGTTCCGGCTCATTCGTGAGGCACTCGGCCCGCGGACCGACATCGCCACGCTTTACGAAGTCCAGCTCGAGACCGCTCCCTTTTTCCTCGAGAGCGAATACTGCCGGGGTGGAATCCTGAGTGATTGGATCGAGGAAGGCAAAGCCCGCGGCGGAGTCCCGCTGGCGCAACGGATCGAGATCGTGGTCAAGATTGCCCGCGCGCTCGCCGCGGCGCATTCCGTGGGAATCATTCACAAGGATGTGAAACCCTCGAACATCTTCATCGAGGAACAGGGTGGCTCCGCACAACCGCGGCTGGCCGACTTTGGAATCGGTGTTCTGACGGACCGCTCCGCCCTTTCGCAGCTCGATCTGACTTACACGGGCGATCTGACCTTTAGCATCGATCAGAGCCGCACCGGCACCCGCATGTACAGCGCGCCCGAGTACATGATCGGCCGCCCGCCCTCCATTCAGGGGGACATCTATTCGCTGGGCGTTCTGCTGTATCAGATGGTGATCGAAGATTTCGGCCGCCCGCTCGGGCCGGGCTGGCAGCGGGATGTTGCCGATCCCCTGCTCGCCCAGGACATCGCGTTCTGCGTCGATGTTGAGCCCGAGCGTCGCTTCGGCAGTGCGCTTCAGGTGGCCGAATGCCTGGAATCGCTTGAGGCACGTCGTAGGTCGGTGCTCGAGGCGGAGGCTGCCAGGGAGCGCGAGCAGGAGCAGCATCGGAAGCTCGAGACTTACCGTCGAAGGGTGCGGCTCGCCTTGGCCGGCGCGGCCATTGCGCTCACGCTTTTGGGAGCTCTGAGTGTCGTCGCATTGGTGCTCCATCGCGCACGTTCCCAAGCGTTGGAACATACCGCGGAGTTGGAGAAGGAACGCGAAGTCTCACTCGATCGGCTTTACCTCGCCGACATGCAAGCGACCACGGACGACGTGGTGCAGAGGCGCGCCGACGCGACGCGGGAAGTCGTCAACCGCCATCGGCCGGGGGCCGGCGAAAAGGACCGCCGCGGGTGGGAGTGGCATTACGCCAATGCGGTGTTGAATACCGAAAACGTAAAGCTCGTTTCATCCGCCCAACCGTTGCGCGCACTCGCGATGAATGCCGATGAAACGGCCGCAGCAGTTGCCGGGGATGACGGCATCGTCGCGATCTGGTCGGGCGAGCCGATGACCAAGGCCTTCAGTCTGCCGGCGGGTGCACCCGTGAAGAGCCTGGCCTGGCATCCTTCCGGCAAATTGGCTGCGGGCCTGGAGAACGGAGAGGTGGTGCTCTGGGATACGCCGGCAGCCGAGCAAATGCCCTCTCGATGGAAAGCTCACGCCAGCGCGATCACCACGATGGCGTGGCATCCGCGGGAAGAGACGCTGGTGACTGGCGGTAGCGACGGCTTGATCGCCTGGTGGGATCGAACTGGGAAACCTGGGCGCCAGGTGCAACGCAGAGGCCCGATTCAGGGACTCGATTGGCGGCAGGACGGAAGCGAAATCGCCGTGATCCTTGGCGAGCCGGCGCAGGTTCTTGTGAGCACGGCTGACGAATTGCAGACCGCAGTCGCAGTTCCATTGGATGTGGAAAGCTCGCCCGTTGCCTGGCGGCCCGGAGAGTACCAAGTCGCACTCGCGAAGCGCGACTCGCCGCTGCTTGCGTGGAAGCCAGACAGCCAGGAAGACGCATTCTGGTTGCCCAGCCATTTCAGCGCGGGACCCTCGGCGTATGCCTGGTCGGGCGATGGCAAACTCATTGCCGTTGCCAGTGTGGAGGGGAAGATCCTCCTGCTCGATTCCGAGCGTTTGCAAGAAGCGCGAAACGGGATGCACGGCCATTTGGGTCGCGTCACTGCGATGCGCTGGCTCAGCGGCGGACATGAGCGACTCCTTTCCGTCGGGGAAGACGGAGCGCTCTTGATCTGGTCGAACCTTCGCCAATCTCCGGAGCTGTTCAACGTTCCGTTCCCCGTGGACACCACAGGCGCGCAGTGGCATCCGAGCGAACCCAAGATCGCGGTTTGTCTTGCTGGGGATGAGGTGCAAGTCCTCGAGTCGGATACGTGGAAGGTGCAATGGAGTCGTCCGCTCCCTCCTCCGGAAGACGCGCCCGTGCCGCTCACGCCAGCTCGGCTGACCTGGAGCGATGATGGCCGCTGGCTCGCGGTCGTCTCCCCCGGCCGCCCGCCAGTCGCGTGGCGTCTCGAGGACGGAACGCAGTTTCTCCCGCAAGGCTGCGAGGGGGCGACCGATCTTGGCTGGATGCCAGACAGTCAGCGTTTGCTGGTTCGCAACGCCGATGGCTGGCAATGTTTCCGGTTGGAAGACGGAACGGGCACGCTGGTTCCCGCGAGCAAGCAGGCGGTCATCGTGGCGGCTCTGCCGGGAAACCGAATTGCGCTCGTGACGGGATCCGGGGCCGACCTGCGTTTTGAGGCGCGGGAATTTGCCGCTGAAAAGCCCGAGGTGGAATGCCCGTTGCCGGTCGGCTTCGGCGCGGTTCGAAGTTCCGCGTTGAACAAGAACCGGACGTTGCTGGCTCTCGGTGGCGAAAGCGGAGCGGTGCTTTGGATCAACACCCAGACTGGCGCAATCTCGCGCCCGGGGATGAGCCATGCCGGACCCGTCCGGGCGCTTGGCTGGCATCAGGATGGATCGCGGCTCGCGTCCGTCGGGGGCGACGATATTTCGCGCATCTTCAATGTGCCGCAGGTGGCCCAAAACTGGGTGGTTGCGCATCGGCTTGGCCGCGATGTCACCGCCGTCGGTTGGGACGCATCCGGGCGAAAACTCTCGTTTGCAGCCGGTCCCGGCAAACAACTGAAGATCTACGACGCGTCCAATTCGTTCGAGCGGGAGCCGGCTGGCACAGCGCAACGCGCTGCAGTGGACGCCGCGGCGCAACTCGCAGCGGTGTGCGAATCGATCCGGCACAATCCAGGCGAAGCATTCGGGTGGACGGCGCTCACCGAAATCGTCCGGTCGCAGCGTGGCGAGGGAGACAACTCCGCGGCGGATCTGCTGCTGGCGGCCGCTGAACTCGGCGCACACGCGCGCTTCTCACCGTTCACGCCAGCGGCTGGAGCCGCTCCGCTGCGGAGCTGGCAAGGAACTCCCTTGCCGCACGTGGTGCAGGTCGCCCAAGCGTGCGCACTCGCGCACTGGAAGGAGGTGCTCGCCCTTTGCGACCGGGCCGGTCCCGATCCGAGCGATGGTGCCTGGCTGAGGCTCGCCCGCGCGGAGGCTTTGCGTCATCTCGGGCGGCGCGATGAATCAGAAAAAGCCAATCTTGATGCGTGGCGCCTGTTGAGAATCGGCGCCAACGATCCGCGAGTAGTCACCGACGCGCCGCCCATCCTGACGCCCCGCGGCTCGACTTCCATCGATCTGAGCCAATTCGCGAACGTCAAACTCACCGATGATTGGACCGGCGGTAAGGAGAACAATCTTTCCAAACTTCCGCCAGCGTTGTGGCAACCTGAAGGCTTTGCGCTGCACACCGGACCCTTTGTCCAACTGGCTGGCAAGGCGTTCCGCGCGGGCGAGCGCGGTAGCGGAATGTTGCCCCGGAGCACGGGTTGGATGCCATCTCCGCAGCCTGCGAGTCAGCTCTCGTTCCTGCTCGGCACCACGTTTCTTCCCGCCGAGAAGCTGAAGGATTCATGTCCGAGCAGTCTGTTCCTTTTACGCCGCGGCGGAGGCGGCGCGGTGCGCGTGCCTCTGATTTACGGACGCGATGTCTGGGATTGGTGGACGCCGCCGAGCGGCAACGTCTCTCCGGCGCCGCCTGAGCGCATTGCCTGGATTGGCTCCAACGCAGTGGCGGATAAATTCGGACGCGGCCTCGCCCTCTACCGGTTCGATTGGAAAGGCGAAGAAGGGGACGAGCCGATCATCGCGGTCTCGTTTGTCTCCCACATGCGCGGCGGCGCTCCGATGTTGATTTCAGCCGAGGCGTGGGAGGCAGCGCCCGTTACATCTCCATAATGTTCAGCAGAGCCAGCTCCGTATCGTAGAGGAAAGCGCCGGCGAACAGGCTGAAGAGAAACCGCAGCTTGTAGTCCGGGCCGTCCGCTGACGCGGCATGCACCAGGGCAGCGCGCGAGAATCCGCCGTAGGTGTGGGCGTGCCCGTTGCAAAGCGGCAGCGCAACTTCGTTCCGCGGAAACTCCCGGGCGACGCCGTCCCAGTCCAGCACCACGCGGTTCAGCGTTACCTGGTCCCGAAAGCCGCGAAAATTTACGCCCGTCGGTTTTGTCTGAAGCTCTTTCCAACGCTCGAGCAACTCGGCGCAACGGGACGCCGCCACCGCCCATGTCCCGCTATTGATCCCTTCGCGGCGCGAGTGTTTTCGTTCGTCCGCGGTGAGGTATGCGCCGTATGCACCATCCTGAATCCGCGAACCCGGTTCCACGCAGAACGCCAGGTCCCAATCGCCCTCGAGCAGATGATCGATGTTCCGCAGAGCGATCGTGTCGCAGTCGAGGAACATCACCTTGTCATAGCCGGCCATCGGCAGATCCGCCGCCACGCCATGCTTGTAGCGCATTACAAATTCTCCGAACTGCCGATGGCTCACTTCCGGCGGCACTTTCAAACTCTTCTCGAAGATGCCCACTCTCGGCACCTGGAACAGCGGGATGGGCGAGTTGTGGAAAACGAGCACGTCACCCGAGAAGCGCGTCCGCAACAGCGATGAGACGAGCATCTTCGCCATGTTGCGATGCACGCAGCAGCCCTCGTAATCGAGGGCGATCGTGTAAACGAGATGCCTGCGGGCGGTCACAGATCGAGGATGTGCATCAGCGTGGTGTGCCGATCGAAAAAGAAGGTGCTCATGTAGAGCCCGAACATAAACCGCAGCTTCGTCTGGAAATCGCTGGGGCCCGCGAGATGAATCAGACGGCTGGCGAGATAGTCCGCCGGGCGCGGATCTTTGGAGAACGGGGTGGCCAGCTCGTGGCGGCTGTAGAGCTTGGTGCGCAGCTTCGTATCCATGACCAGCCGCGTCAGCGCGCATTGATCCGCAAAAAACCGGGGCCGTGGCGAAGGACCGAAGTTGATCCGTTCCCACGTCTCCATCACCTCGTGGTAAAGCTCCGCGCGGACCGCGAGCGTGCCGCCGTTGATCCCCGGCGCCTTGGGACGCTGCCGGGCTTCTTCTTCCGAGACGAAACAGTTGTACCACTTCATCCCCGCCCACGAATCGGGCTCGGCGTAAACGGCGATGTCCCAGTCGCCTTGCAAAAGCGGATTGATGCTGCGCAATGCGAGACAGTCCGCATCAAGGAACAGCACTCTTTCGTATCCGCTGACATCGAGCTGATTCCGAACGCGAAACTTCCAGGATTGAGCATGGTCCCAGAAGAGCTCGTCCTCCGGCGGCGGCGTCTCGACGAGGACCTCCCGCACGCCTGCACGCGGAATCAGAAAGAGCGGCTCAGGGGTGTTTTTGAAAACGATGATGTCGCCGTCAAACTTTGTGCGCAGCAACGACAGCACCATGAACTTCGCCATCAACCGGTGGCCTTCGGCGCCCGGCGGATGATCCAGAGCAAGAGTGTAAGCCAGGTAAGGAGGCACAGTTTGCGCAAGCCGCGCGCGATGAAAGGCCAGGTCACCGCGCGACACAAGGCAAACGGTCCGATTTCCCACAAGCGACTTGCTTGCGCGACACCCAAGTCGCAATGTTGCCGGACTTAACAACCCATCGCATACCATGGCCGCCGTTCTTGAACCTGAAAAATCCAACATCAGCATGCAAACCGTGGTCGATCAGCTCAAGACCACGCGCCCGGAGACGAGCTACTACGGCCCCTCGATCGGCGAGGGTGGAGGCTCCGCGCCGTTGCAGTCGCCTGCGGCTCAGGCGACTTCGACCAGCAGTCCCGCGGAATAGCCAGCAGCGCGGACCGAGGGTCTGTGGATCTTCGCGGCCGGCAAAGGCGCGCGAGTGGATCATCGTCTCGCCAGCACGCCAGCGGCGCACCTTTGCTCCTTCCTGTAATGCATCTGTGCGCCCTAAATGGCGGACCTTTTGATGACTCTCGCCGCACCTGATTCTCCGCCGAAACCGCCGCAAACTGCGCAACTCGTCGCCCGCGATCTGCGGCGCTCCTTTCAGCTCGGCAAGCGGAAGATCGAAGTGCTGCGCGGCATCAGCACGGAAATCCACGCCGGTGAAGCGGTGTTTCTCTGCGGCGCATCCGGAGCGGGAAAGACCACGTTGCTTTACACCTTCGCCGGTTTGGAACGGCCGGAGTCCGGCACGGTCGAGTTTGAAGGACGGCAGCTTTACACCGGGCGCGAGAACACGCAGTCGCGCATCCGTAACGAGCGGATCGGCTTCGTTTTTCAAGGCTACTTCCTCCTCCCCGAGCTGACGGCGGTCGAGAACGTCCTGCTGCCAACGATGATTGGCGGCAAGCTGAAGCCAGACGCCGCCGCGCAAGCCCTTGAACGGGTCGGACTCGCCGATCGCATGCAGCATCTGCCAGCCGAACTTTCCGGAGGCGAGCAACAGCGAGTCGCGATTGCGCGGGCCATCATCAACAGCCCGACGATCATCTTCGCGGATGAACCGACCGGGAACCTGGACTCCAGGACCGGCGCCGGAATCGTGGAACTGCTCCTGAGCCTGGTCCGGGAGCAAGGGACGACGCTCGTGGTCGTCACGCATGATGCGCAGCTTGCATTGCGCGGTGATCGGCGACTCGAAATTCAGGACGGACAGCTCGTGGCGTGAGGGCTTGATTTGCCCGGACCCGGCTGCCACTTTCCCGGCCCGCTATGGACCTCCAGATCTACATCGACGGCGACTTCTATCCTGAAGCAGATGCGAAGATCTCTGTTTTCGATCACGGGTTCCTCTATGGCGACGGCATCTTCGAGGGCATCCGCTTTTACAACAGCCGGGTCTTCAAGCTCGATGAGCATCTAGACCGGTTATGGGATTCGGCGAAGGCGCTTTTGCTAACCATCCCTATCACGCGGGAGGAGATGGAAGCCGCGACTCTCGAGACGATCCGCAAAAACGGGCTCCGCGACGGATACATCCGGCTGATCGTCTCACGCGGGAAGGGCAACCTCGGCCTGAGCCCGGACCGTTGCCCAAAGGCATCCGTCGTGATCATCGCGGCAACCATTCAGCTTTACCCGCCTGAGGCCTACGAGCGCGGCATGACGGTGATCACCTGCGGCACGCGCCGCGTTTCGGCGGGTGCGCTCAGTCCGGCGGTAAAGAGCCTGAACTATCTCAACAACATCATGGCCAAGATCGAGGCGAACCTCGCGCAGGCTGATGAAGGGCTGATGCTCAACGAGCAGGGCTACGTGGCGGAATGCACCGGAGACAATTTGTTCATCGTGAAGCGGGGGCAGCTTTACACGCCGCCGATTTACTCCGGCTCGCTGCGCGGCATCACTTGGGAAGCGGTGCTCGCCATCGCCGCGGAACTCGGCATCCCCGCGCACGTGCAGGAGCTGACACGCTACGACTTGTACACGGCGGACGAGTTCTTCCTGACGGGGACAGCGGCGGAAGTCATCGCCGCGGTGAAGCTCGACAACCGGATCATCGGCGACGGAACGCCTGGCAAACTCACCCAGCAGATCATCGCGCGATTCCGTGAGCTGACGCAGAGCACGGGAACCGCGATCTACACGTAGCAGCGTCGAAGACAGCCGGGCGCGTGACCCGCCCATTCGGAGAAACATTCTGATGCCGCACGGCGAGGTTGATTTGCCGCGCGAGGCGGAGGAAGGTCGAAAGGCTAATGACCTGCGACGTCTGTAAGAACAATCAGGCCACTGTTTTCCTGACCCAAATCGTGGAAGGGAAGATGCAGAAGGTCAATCTGTGCGAGTCCTGCTCGAAAGAGAAAGGCGTGAGCGACCCGACGGGGTTCGCACTTGCCGATCTCCTGCTCGGCCTCGGAGCCGCCCAGGAGATCGAACGGAGTGGCGGCATGCAAAAATGCCCGACCTGCGGGTTTAGCCAGGCGGATTTCAAGAAGACGGGACGCCTCGGTTGCAGCAACTGCTACGAGACCTTCAACGACGGCCTCGGCGGACTGCTGAAGCAGATGCACAAAGGCACGGAGCACGTAGGCAAAGTGCCGCAACGTCTGCTCAAGTCCCTCGAACGCGAGAACCAGATGAAGGAACTGCAGCGCAACCTGCGCAAAGCAGTCGCGAACGAGGATTATGAAAGCGCCGCGCAGATCCGCGACCAGATCCGCGAAGGCGAGGTCCCCAATTAAAGCCGCCATGCCGATCCACAATATTCTGACGAATCCTGGCGAGTGGCTTCGCGGCGACGGTCCGCACAATCAAATCGTGATCAGCAGCCGCGTGCGGCTCGCGCGCAATCTGCGCGGCTTTTCGTTCCCCGGTTGGGCGAAGAAAACCGAACGCCTGCAGATTTTGGAAACGATCAAAGCGCGCGTCGAGGAGTTGACCGAAATGGCCGACGCACACTCCGTCTATTCACAGGACTTGTCCGCCTTGGAAAAGCAGGTGCTCGTCGAGCGGCATCTCATTTCACGTGAGCACGCCGCGAAAGGGGTCGGCTCCGCCGTCGTGCTGAACAAGCGGCAGACCCTCTCGATCATGATCAACGAGGAGGATCACCTGCGGCTGCAAGCGTTGCGCAGCGGTCTTCAGCTCAAGAGCGTCTTCAAGATGATCGACAAGGTGGACACCGCGCTCGAGGAGCGGCTCGATTTCGCCTTTCACCCCAAGCTCGGCTACCTCACCGCGTGTCCGACGAACGTCGGCACGGGAATGCGGGCCTCGGCGATGTTGCATCTGCCAGCGCTCGTCATGAGCGAGCAGATCAACCAAGTCATCCAGGCCGTGAACAAGATCGGGCTCGCCGTGCGCGGGCTCTACGGCGAAGGCACCGAAGCGCTCGGCAACCTCTTCCAGGTGTCGAATCAAACGACGCTCGGCGAAAAGGAAGACGAGATCATCGCGCGACTGCACAAGGTCATCGAGCAGATCCTCGAGCACGAACAGAACGCGCGTGCGAACCTGCTCCAGAAGCAAGCGACCAAGCTGCTCGATCACATCGGGCGCGGTTACGGCATCCTCCGGCACGCCTATTCGATGAGCAGCAAGGAAGCGCTGAATCTGCTCTCCTTCATGAAGCTCGGGATCGACCTCGGCTTCTTCAACGAGCAATGCCGTCAGCCGATCGACGAGCTCTTCATGGAAACGCAGCCGGCGCATCTGCAAAAAGGCACACAGCAAAAGCTCGCCGCCGAAGAACGCGACGCCCTCCGCGCCGACATCATCCGCACGAAGCTTCTCAACTTTCCCCTTCCCGATCTCCGCACGGCGCGGGATCAGCCTACGCCACCGGCGGAGTAGCGGAGCGGTCGTGCTTTAGATCGCGGATTACGCTCATCCGTCTCTTGAACGGCTCGGCAAGTATCGGCCCGTCGTAACCACAATAGGTCGCGACGAATGTCAGGAAGGAACAGCCGAGACGCGGGTAGTCGGAGTAGAACTGCTCTACGTCGCCTTCCTTTTCTAGGCCGAGCCACCCATGTCTAAGAAGATGACGGTGCTTACACCAAAGCTCGAAAACGT
>JAQGOK010000191.1 GCA_028293645.1 Chthoniobacter sp. | reverse complement strand
AGCCTCAAGGGGCTCCATTAACCGCGAATCTTCTTCCCCGCCGTTTCCATGCTCAGCATCTCCACCTGTTGGAACTCCAGCCGCCACACCGATGGCCAGGAGATGTGCCAGGAACTGCTCGACCTCGGCTTTCAACGCATCGAGCTCGGGCACGGCATCCGCCTTTCTCTCATGGAAGGCGTCACGAAGATGTTCAAGGCGGGCAAGGTGCGCTTTTCGAGCCTGCACAACTTTTGCCCACTGCCGATCGAGATCACCCGCGCTTCGCCGGACTGCTACAAGTTTTCTTCAGCCGAGCCGCGTGAACGTGAGCGGGCGCTCAAGCATACCTTTCAGACGATCGATTTCGCCGAACGCCTGGAAGCGCCCTATGTCGTGCTGCATCTCGGCCGCACTCCGCTGGATGACTACACGGACCGGCTGATTCGCATGGCGGAAGTCGGGCTGCACAACTCGCGCGGCTTTGTGAAAGAGAAGCTGGAATGCGTCCGCAAGCGCGAGGAAAAGGTCGGGCCTTACCTGAAACGCGCGATCGATGCTTTGGAGCAGATTGCCGCATACGCGGAACCCAAAGGCATCACGCTCGGTGTCGAGAGCCGGCATAGCTTTGAAGAGATCCCCACCGAGCGCGAGATGCTCCAGGTGCTCGAACAATTCGACGTTCCGCACGTCGGTTACTGGCACGACTTCGGCCACGTGCAGGTGAAGCATAACCTCGGCTTCCTTGATCACGTCGAGTGGATGGCGAAGATCGCGCCGCGGCTCATTGGCTGCCACTTGCACGATACAAAATGGCCGGGCCGTGATCACATGGCGCCGTTCACGGGCGATGTGGAATATGGAAAGCTCATCCCGCTTCTTCCGCGTGACACGCTTTACGTGCTCGAGATGAGCCCGCGCCGCACGTCGGAGGAGATCACGACGGCAGCCGCGGAGTGGACGAAGCGTTTCGGCGCATGATGCGAAGTCTTGTGGAAGGTAGCGGGCATTGAAGAAGGCGATTCTCACCGCGCTGCAGATCGTGATCACGCTCACGATTCTGTTCTTCGTTTTCCGCGATCCCGTGAAGCGCGCGGAGATGGGCCACGCGCTCGGGCGCGCCGATCACACCTGGCTCCTCCTCGGCCTGCTCGTTTACGGCACCATTGAAATCCTCGCCGGCCTGCGCTGGCAGATGCTCCTGCGCGTTCAGGGAATCGAGCTCAGCTGGACCCGGCTGTTCGCGCTGATTTTCATCGGCATGTTCTTCAATTTCTTGATTCCCGGTGGCACTGGCGGCGATGTGGTCAAAGTCTTCTATTTGCTCAAGGAAACGCCGGGAAGACGCGCGCAAGCCCTGCTCTCCGTGCTGGTTGACCGGGTGATCGGCGTCGTCTCGCTCGCGATCGTCGCGGGTGGGATCGTGCTCGCGAACTGGTCCTGGCTCACCAGTTCACCCGATGGGGTGAAGTATGTCTGGGCCACCTTGATCATCCTCGGATCCAGCATCGGCGGCCTGCACTTTTCCTACATCGTGACGAAGCACGGCTGGGTGCATAAACTCCCCGCGCGGATGCCCGGTCGGGACAAACTTGCGGAACTGGCACTCGCCTACAATCTCTATGGCAGAGCCTGGGGCGTCTCGATCGCCGCGTTTGTCATCTCGATTGTGGCTCACTTCGGTTATTTCACGACGTTCTATTGCGCCGGCGAGGCCTACGCGAATGCACAGACGCGCATCCCGACCTGGGCCGAGATGTGTACGATCATGCCGATCGTGAATACGATCTCTGCAATGCCGATCAGCCTCGGCGGGATCGGAGTGCGCGAAGGGTTGTTCGAGATTTTCCTCGGTCAACTCCTCGGAGTCAGCGCTGCCGTCGCCGTGGTGATTTCGTCCACCGGCTATTTGCTGACGCTCGCGTGGGGACTCCTCGGGGGCATCGCTTACATCTTCTACCGCCCGTCCGAGCATGCGCGACTCCGTGAGATGAACGCCACCGTCGCCGCGCTCGAACACAGCGTCGCGGAAGAGGAGATCGCGCTGGAAAGCGCCGCCAAGGATCCGCGCTGATGGCGCGATCCGCTTCCCGGGCGAACCGGCCGTTCGTCACCGCGAACTTCGCCGTGACTTGGGATGGCCGCATCTCAACGCGGAACAGCACTCCCGCCGATTTCTCCTCGAAACGCGACAAACGGCGCCTGGTCGAAATCCGCGCACCGTGCGACGCCATTCTCGCCGGCGCCCGCACGATCGCGGCTGACAACATGAGCATGGGTTTGCCCAACGAAGTGCTTCGGGCCGAGCGAGTCGCGCGGGGGCAGCCTCCCTACCCGACGCGAGTCTTGCTGACCAATTCCGGCCGGATCGCGCCGACCTTGCGCGTCTTCGAGAAAGACTTCTCCCCGATCGTGATCTTCTCGACCACGAAAATGCCGGCCCGCTTTCGCGCAGCGCTCGCCGGCAAAGCCGATCTTTGGCTCCACGACTCGCCATCTGTGAACCTCCTCGCGCTGCTCGAGACATTGCGCGGAGAGTACGGCGTGAAGCGGCTGGTCTGCGAAGGCGGTGCGCAGATCTTCCGCGCGCTCTTGACCGCAGGTTTGATCGACGAGCTTCATCTTACGCTTTGCCCACGCATCTTCGGTGGCGTGCAGGCGCCCACGATCACTGGCGTCCCCGGCGCGTTCCTGCCCAGGTCCGTGCAGCTCTCGCTTCGGGATATGGAAGTGTTCGAAAACGAATGCTTCCTCCGGTATCGCGTCGCCCCGATCACTCCCTGATCCTGCCAGCTCTCCAGCACCGGGGGCGAAACCGAGCACGACCGCGGCTGCGGAGAGCGCCGAAAATCATTCGACAGCTCCGGGGTGACCCGTGACATTCGCGCGCTTTGCACACCGCCACCTCCATTTACATCCGCGCTCCGCGAGAAGAAATCTTTGCGGTCGTGAGCAATCTCACGCGCTGGCCGGAATACCTGCCTCACTACCGGTATGTGCGGGTGATTGGGGAAGGCTTGCGGGGTCCCCTGCTCCAAATGTGTGCGTTGCGCTCCGGCATCCCCATTGCCTGGACAGCCGAATACTGGAGCGATCCGCGTGCGCTCGAACTTCATTTCAACCATCTCCAATACTGGACCAAGGGCATGAAGGTCGTCTGGACGCTCACACCGACTCGCGATGGCACCCGCGTCGAAATCGTTCACGATCTCGCTTTCCGCATTCCGGGCCTGGGTTGGCTCGCCGAGCCGATCATCGGCCGTTTCTTCATCGAGCACATTGCGAACCGGACCCTCGCCAGGTTCAAAGAGCAGTTGGAGGCCACCAAGACACCCGCATTCAAAGAGGTGAACTGATCGGAATGGTTCTCGACGCGGCCTTCCGATTTTTGGGAGCACGATGAGACGTGCCGTCATCACCGGCATCGGTCCGATCACTTGCGTCGGCATCGGGCGCGAAGCGTTTTGGAAGAGTATCCGGGCGGGTCGCAGCGGCATTTCGCTCCTGACCAGCTTCGACACGAGTGAGCTGAAAGCCAGGTGCGCGGGCGAAATCCGCGACTGGGACGCCACAGTTTTCTTTCCGCCGCATCGGCTGAAACGTCTGGATCGCTACGCGCAGTTCTCGGTCGCCAGCGCCTTGCTCGCGCTTGAAGACGCGGGGCTTCCGTGGTCGCACGAACGGCCAACCGCCCGAATCGGCGTCAGTTTCGGCACCGCGCTTGGTGGGATTGCGAACGCGGAGCACGAGCATCAGCGTTTTCTGAAAAAGGGTTCGCGTGGCGTGAATCCGACGCTCGCTCTACAGGTTTTTGGAGGCAGCGCGCATTCCAACATCGCCATCGAATGCGGCTTCCGCGGACCTGGCACGACCAACTCGAACTCCTGCGCCAGCGGTGTCGTTTCCGTGGGCGAAGCGCTGCGTTACATCCGCGATGGGATGGCGGACGTGATGATCGCCGGAGGGGCGGAAGCTCCGCTCAGTCCCCTCACCTTCGGCGCCTTCGACTTCATCAAAACGATGAGCCGTTGGGAAGGCGACCCGCCCTTCGCCTGCAAGCCGTTCGATCTGGATCGCGACGGCTTCGTGATGGGCGAAGGCGCCGCTTCCCTGATCATCGAGGAATACGAGCACGCACTGGCCCGCGGCGTCCGCATCTACGCGGAGGTGCTCGGATACGGGCTGAACAACGAAGCCTGGCACATGACCACGCCGCTGCCCGGAGGTGAAATGGTGATGGCCTGCATGCAGGCCGCGTTGACCGACGCACGCCTCGACCCGACGCAGATCGACTACATCAACGCACACGCCAGCGGCACGCAGCTCAACGATTCCAACGAATGCGCGGCCATCCGCGGCGTCTTCGGCGCGCACGCCGACCAGCTCGCGGTCTCCGGAACCAAGCCATTCACCGCGCATCCGCTCGGCGCCACCGGCGCGATGGAAACCGCCATCTGCGCGCTCGCGCTCCACGACGGTTACATCCCGCCAACGCTGCATCACACCACTCCCGATCCCGCCTGCGATCTGGATGTCGTCCCCAACACCGGCCGCTCCCAGCCGATTCGTTACGCCCTCAATAACGCCTTCGGTTTCGGCGGCATCAACGCGGTTCTCGCCCTCGGTAGGCTTGACTAGGGTCGCTGCGCGCAGCCGAAAAGCAGCCGATTTCCCCTTGCTCGGCGCGCACGCATCGGCATAGGTTCGCGGACCTGCAACGGCCATCCAACAGGTAGGTCGGAAACAGACGGGCTGTGGCTCAGCTTGGTAGAGCGCCTCGTTCGGGTCGAGGAGGTCGAGAGTTCGAATCTCTCCAGCCCGAGTACGCGGGGGAGCGCGACTACTGCCAGCGAACGACCTTCCCGCCTCCCCGTCGCGGCCGACGATGACGTAGATTCCTGAACGGGCGACCTCCGGGGCGATCGCGCCGTTAGTGACCATTGGTGCAAAGCGGTGGACTCCCTTCAACACACCCCCGCCGGAGAGCACGTCTGCTCTTGCGGGGACGCACGCTTCGAGGTCTCCTCCGCGCTCATGCAGGGCTACGATCCGTCACGTCTCCTCTACATCTCACGGCAATTCCACATCCACGGCGAATTGCTCCACGCCGAGCCGTGCAAAGTGGGCCACATCAACGAAACCTACACTGCGGCCTACAATCAGGGCGGCACCACCGTCCGCTACATCCATCAGCGGATTAACCACGAGGTATTCAAGGACCCGGTCGGCTTGATGGACAACCTCTCCCGCGTCACGGCGCATCTCCGACACAAACTGCAGGAGAAGGGTTCGCGAGATGTCACGCGGAGGACGTTGACCGTCGTTCCGGCGCGCGACGGCAACAGCTGCTTCCAGACAGACGACGGCGAATACTGGCGGACGTTTGTGTTCATCGAGCGGGTGCGCACCTTTGAGTCGGTGGAGAACGCGGAGCAGGCCCTCGAAGCGGGCAAAGCTTTCGGCGAATTTCAGCACCTGCTTGTCGATCTGCCCGGGGAGCGTCTGCACGACACCATTCCGTATTTTCACAATACGCGCCGCCGTTTCGAGGCGCTGCAAACCGCGCTGGTGGAAGATCGCGTCAACCGCGCTTCAATCGCAAAGGCCGAAATCAGCTGGGTGCTGCAACACGAAAACCTGTGTGATGTGATCCTCGACGCGCTGGCCAACCAGCGCATTCCCGAGCGGACCACGCATAACGACACCAAGTTCAACAACGTGATGCTCGATGCCGATACGGGCAAAGCGATGTGTGTCGTGGATCTCGATACGGTCATGCCGGGTTGCGCCTTGTACGACTTCGGCGACATGGTGCGGACGACTACGAGCCCGACGCTCGAAGACGAACTCGACCTCACGAAGGTGCAGATGCGGATGCCGATGTTTCGGGCCTTGTGCCGCGGATACCTGGAAGCGGCGGCTCCTTTTCTCAACAAGGAGGAGCGGTCATTGATCGCCTTCAGTGGCAAGCTGATCACGTTTACCATTGGGCTCCGCTTTCTTACCGATTTCCTGAATGGCGACAGCTACTTCCGGGTCCATCGGCCCCAACACAATCTCGATCGCGCACGGACCCAATTCCAGCTCGTCAGGAGTATCGAAGCCCAGGAAGAAGCCATGCAAACCTTCGCTGACTCCTTGTAGCGGAGTGAGTCGATGACCAGCTGCAGGGTTAAGGTCTTCTGGTGCCCTTCCGGCAATGATGCCCTGTCCCGTCGTGAGCAAAGCTGAACGCCGTCGAATCGGCCCAGGTTACGCCGGGCGTTGCGTGATTACTCCAGCAGACCCACAATGCTGACATGGGTGATCCAACCAACGTCCTCGGCGGAAAACTTGCGTGCTGTTGCCGCGATCCGCTCACCGGCTTTTACCGCGATGGCTATTGCCGCACTGGACCGGGAGACCACGGCCTGCACACGGTCTGCATCGTGGCCACGGACGAGTTCCTCGAGTTCAGCGCTGAACAAGGAAACGACCTCAGCACGCCGATGCCGGAATACGCTTTTCCGGGCCTCGTCGCGGGAGATCACTGGTGCCTGTGCGTGACGCGCTGGCAGGATGCCATGGAGGCAGGGATGGCGCCGGATGTGGTGCTCGAGGCCACGCACATTAGTGCGTTGGAATTCGTCTCGCTCGAAGATCTCCGAGCGCATGCGGCGGAACGCTGAGTTGGGCTCGTTCGGTGAGAATGGTCGCGCCGTTGTTCCTGTTCGCGCACGGGGCAGGCGCTCCGTCTTCGCACCCGTGGATGCGCCATTGGGCGGAGTTACTGAGGAGCATCGGCCCTGTGGAGACTTTCGACTACCCTTACTTGGCGGAGGGGCGGAAGCGTCCCGATCCTTTGCCGAAGCTCATCAGGGCTCATCGGGCCGCGCTCGAAGACGCGCGGCGATCGCACACCGGACCGATCGTATTAATCGGCAAGAGCATGGGCGGGCGCGTGAGCTGTCATGTGTCACTCGAGCAGCCGGTGACCGGGGTCGTTTGCCTGGGTTACCCCCTCTGCGGCGGAGGTGATTGCACCAGGCTGCGCGACAAGGTGCTGCGCGAGTTGGCCGCTCCGGTCTTGTTCGTGCAAGGCACTCGGGACGCGCTTTGCCCGCTGGAAGTGCTCGCGCAGGTCCGTCGAGAGATGCGTGCGC
>JAQGOK010000190.1 GCA_028293645.1 Chthoniobacter sp. | reverse complement strand
CTACCGCTTCGCCCGACGCGCCAAACTATCTGGACGGGGATGCGGACACTTTGCCCGATGCGTGGGAACAGGCGAACGGCCTCAACCCGATGCTCGACGACGCGGACGGAGATCTGGATGGCGACGGGATCAGCAACCGATTGGAGTTCCTCGCCGGCACCGATCCGCGCAGCGCGGCAAGTGCTCTGAAGTCGAGCGTCTCAGCGGCGTCCGGTGGTGGCTTCAAGGTGAGCTTCGCTGCGCAGATTGGGAAAAGTTACACGGTGCAGTGGAAGACCGCGCTGGGCGATGCAGCCTGGCAGAAGCTGGCCGATGTGCCGTCCGGAGCCGCGCGTTCCGTGGAGGTTCTCGATCCGACCGCAACTGGCTCGACACGGTTCTACCGCGTGGTCACGCCGCGCCAGCCCTGACGACAGTTCCCTGGCGGAACGCGCCTTACGTTCCGCAAAAAGTCTGGCGCACCCGTTCCTGTTCCTCCGGCGGTCCCGCGTAGTGCGCGAAGGCCGGCTGATCTTCGAACGGTTGGGACAACACGGTCAACAGCTCCTCGAACGGGCCGAAATCATCGCGGTCCACCGCAGCCCGAATGACTGCTTCGACGCGGTGATTGCGCGGGATGTAGGCCGGATTGACGGCGCGCATCATGTTCCGGCGGGCGGCCGCGTCCGTGGACTCCAGGGCAAGCCGCTCACGCCAGCGCACGGCCCATTCATCGAACGCCGAGGGATCGGCAAACAAACTGCGGACAGCTCCGTCTTTCTCGGCGTCCGATTCGGCGCCGCTCAGTCGGCGAAACGTGAGCGTGAAGTCAGCACGATTCGCCGCCATCGCACTCAGCAGATCCCGCCCGAGCGCTGCGTCGGCCTCGTGTTCGGTGAGAAGGCCGAGCTTCCGCCGCAGCCCAGCCTGATATGCTTTTTCGAACGTCGGCGGGAACGCGCTGAGCGCCTCCTCGGCTTCTTGCACCGCAAGCTCCGTATCATTCGAGAGAAGCGGCAAGAGACACTCCGCCAGCCGCGTGAGATTCCATTGCGCGATGGCTGGCTGGTTGCCGTAGGCATAGCGCCCCTGCCGATCGATCGCGCTCCAGACGGCTGCCGGATCGTACTCGTCCATGAAAGCGCACGGTCCGTAGTCGATCGTCTCGCCCGCGACCGACATGTTGTCGGTGTTCATCACCCCATGGATGAAGCCGACCAGCAGCCATTGCGCGATGAGCTCGGCTTGCGCGTTGATCACCGCTTGCAGCAAGGCGAGGAACGGCTTCTCCGCGTGCGCCGCATCCGGATAGTGCCGGGCAATCACGTGATCGGCGAGCACCCGCACGCCTTCCACATCGCCACGCCGTGCAAAGAACTCGAAGGTGCCAACGCGGATGTGACTCGAGGCGACACGCGTCAGCACCGCGCCCGGAAGGATTTCCTCGCGGATGACCTTTTCGCCCGTGGCGACCGCCGCGAGCGCGCGCGTGGTGGGGATTCCCAACGCTGCCATCGTCTCGCTGACCACGTATTCGCGCAGGACGGGACCCATTGCGGCCCGACCATCGCCGCGCCGCGAGAAGGGCGTCGGGCCCGGACCTTTGAGCTGGATGTCACGTCGCACGCCGCTTTGGTCGATCACCTCGCCGAGCAGGATGGCGCGCCCGTCACCGAGCTGCGGCACAAACCCGCCGAACTGATGTCCCGCATAAGCCGTCGCGATCGCTTCGGCCGCATCGGGAACGCGATTGCCGGCGAGCATTTCCACGCCCTCGGTGCTGGCGAGCCACTCGGGATCGAGACCGAGCTGCAAGGCGAGCGGGCGATTCAGCCGGATCAATCGCGGCGCGCGGACCGGAGTAGGCGCGATCCGCGCAAAGAACCGCTCCGGCAGACGGGCGTAGGAATTGTCGAATGGGATTTGGGCAGTCATGGAAGGCTTGGGGATCAGAGCTGGGAGCGACAAAGAAGTCATTCGTGCCGGGCGTGAAAACAAGCGCACCCATTCCGGGCTAGGGGAGGGGAAAGCTCCAACGCGTTGACTTCGCCGACGCGTCTCTTACGGTCGCGCCCTCACATGGCAGGACTGATCGTCAAACCTCGTTCCCGGATCTTTCACGGCCACGATTGGGTCTATGCGAGCGAAGTGCTGAAAGCCTTCGGCAGCCCGGAGGACGGTGAAATCGTCTCGCTCAAGGACGGCGCCGATCGCCTGCTTGGCAGCGCGATTTTCAACAGCAAATCGCAGATCGTCGCGCGACGCATCAGCCGCCAGCGGCAGGATCTCGACAAGGATTTCTTCGAGCGCCGGATTCGCCAGGCGGTGGCGTATCGGCAGCGGCACGGGCTAAACCTCGAACTCGGGCGGATCGTTTGGAGCGAGAGCGATGGACTGCCAGGCGTGATCGTGGATCGCTACGCGGGACATCTGGTTTTACAAACGCTCACGCTCGCGATGGATCAGCGAAAAGCGTTGATCGTCGAAGCGCTGCGGGCGGTCCTGGCGCCGGAATCGATCGTCGAGCGCAACGATTCGCCGATCCGCAAAGCGGAAGGAATGGAGCTGCATAGCGGCGTGCTTTTTGGCGAGGCACCCGCGCCGTTCCCCATCACGGTCGAAGGCCTCACCTTCGAAGTGGATCTGCTGCAGGGCCAGAAGACCGGCTTTTATCTCGATCAGATGCCGAACTACGGCGCCGTCGCCCAGCATGCGAAGGGCCGGCGCGTGCTCGATTGCTTCGCCAACCAGGGCGCCTTCGCGCTCGCCTGTGCAAAGGCCGGCGCCGCCAGCGTCATCGCCGCTGAGATCAGCACGGATTGCGTCGGCCAGATCAAACGCAACGCGGAGCGGAACGGGCTCGCAGTCGAGGCGTATGCGGTCAACGTCTTCGATCTGCTCAAGGATCTGGATCGGCAGGAATCACGCTTCGATTTGATCATTCTTGATCCGCCGTCCTTCACGAAAACGAAGGGGAAGCTCGGCGACGCGTTGCGCGGCTACAAAGAGATCCACTTGCGCGCGCTCAAGCTGCTCGCGCCGGATGGAATGCTCGCGACGTTCTGCTGCTCGCATCACGTGAGCCACGGCGACTTTCGCAACGTGATCAATGAAGCGTCAGTGGATGCGAAACGCACGCTGCGCAAGCTCGCGACGTATCGTCAGGCGCTCGACCACCCGATCATCCCAACACTGCAGGAGACGGAGTATCTGCAGGGCCATCTCTTCGAACTCGCGCCGGGCCGGTGAGCTTTGGCGACCGGCTGCCACGGCGTTGCCCGTGCCGGAATGCGCTCCGGAGTGAAGATCGTTATTTTGAAATCCTGCAACCTGGCGCGATACCGGTTTGGTCGGCGATCCTGAATAGCCGCTCGAGAAAGCGGTTCGCGCCGCGCCACAGCCGCTCGATGCTGAGTTTCTCTCGTTGATCCTGTG
>JAQGOK010000178.1 GCA_028293645.1 Chthoniobacter sp. | reverse complement strand
GCCTGGAGGTGAATCGGCGTGTAAGGATAGAAGGCCGCGAGCGGCGCATTGAAGAGCGCGGCGGTGATGAAGACCGCGCGGTGATCGCGATCCCGGAAAAGCCCCAGCGCTTCCAGGCCAAACAAGTCCCGGAAGGAACGCGGGTTTCCGGCGTCCTTGGGTGTGACGTTCGGCAGGAAGAAGGAGATCAGTGCGACGCCGGCCCAAGTGATGGCTGCCGCGAAGCCCGAGCGTGTCGAAGCATCCGCGGCCAGACCCCAACTCACGAGGCATCCGGCCGCCATCCAGCCAAAGGTCGCCCAAACGCGAATCCCGCCGAACTCCCGGCGCGGATCATCCAGTCGGGCGAGCACAATGCTCGTGGAAAGACTCGCGGTCGGCGTGGCGCACAAGGAGTGCAGTTGCAGGAAGAGCAACATGAGCAGCGGATTCCACCCCTGCTCAATCGCGGTGAACGCGAGCGCGAGAGCGACCGCAGCCGCCGCGGCGAGCCACCGCAAGAGTCGCGCGGGAGCGAGGAATTGATCGGCGAGGGCACCGATCACCATGGGCGAAATGAACGCCGAAACTGCGCTGCAGGCGTAGGCGTAGGCGATGTAGTGTTCGAGCCCGTAGGCTTTCAAAACGCTTCCGAAACAGACCTGCCACATTCCCACCGCTCCGGCATGGACGAAGAAGAGCGCCGCCAGTTCCCAGCGCTCCAGGCGGCGGGTGCGCGGCGGCGCATTCCCGGGGCCTTCGCTCACGCCCACAGATTCCGATCGAGGGTGCGGTATTGAATGGCTTCGGCAACGTGGTGCGCCTCGATATGGTCGCGCTCTTCGAGGTCCGCAATCGTGCGCGCCACCTTCAGGATGCGATCGTAAGCCCGAGCGCTGAAGTTCAGTTCGGTCATCGCCATCTTCATCATGGCTTCCGCTTCGTCTCCCAACCGGCAGAAGGCCTTGATCTGCTTCGGGCTCATGCGTGCATTCGTCCGCGCCTTGCCCGTTCCCGCAAAACGGCTTTGCTGCACCGCGCGGGCGTGCTCGACGCGCGGGCGGATGGCAGCGGACGCTTCGGCAGGCTCCTGCCTGGCGATATCCGAGTACTGTACTGCGGGCACTTCGATATGGATATCGATGCGGTCCAAAAGCGGCCCCGAGATCCGGTTGCGGTAGCGCTCAACCTGCACGTTCGAGCAGCGGCATTCGCGTTTGGGATCACCAAAATACCCGCACTCGCAGGGGTTCATCGCGGCGACGAGCATAAACTCAGCGGGGAAGGTCATCGAACCCGCCGCGCGTGAGATGGTCACGCGCCCGTCTTCCAATGGCTGTCGCATGACTTCCAAAGTGCTCCGGCGGAATTCTGGGAGTTCGTCGAGGAAGAGAACTCCATTATGCGCGATGCTGATCTCGCCGGGAGTGGGATTGGCCGAGCCACCAAGCAGGCCGGCGTCGGAGATGGTGTGATGAGGCGATCGAAACGGCCGGACGGCAATGAACGACTGCGCAGGGTCCAACAGAAGACCGCAGATGCTATGAATCTTGGTCGATTCGATCGCCTCCTCCAAAGTCATTGGCGGAATAATTGTGGCGAGACGCTTGGCGAGCATCGACTTGCCCGATCCTGGCGGGCCAATCATCAGGAGATTGTGCGCGCCGGCGACTGCGACCTCGATGGCGCGTTTCGCATGATGTTGGCCGCGGACTTCGGAGAAATCGACGTCGTGCTGCTGGTGACGTTGAAAGAAATCCGCAGGGTCTTCCCGAACGGGCTCCAATGTGCGGACTCCGGTCAGGAATTCGTATGTCTCGCGCAGATTCCGCACTGCGAACACGTCGATGCCTGCGACCATCGATGCTTCGCGGGCGTTCGCTTCCGGAACAATCACCGCCTTTCGCCCCTGCTTCCGCGCTTCAAGAGCAATGGGCAGGACTCCCTTCACAGGCCGGACCTGCCCTGTCAGCGCCAATTCACCGACAAAGCAAAACTTCTCCGCGTCCGGTAGCTCCACTTCCGCCCCGACCGCGATCATCGCGAGAGCGATCGGAAGATCAAAGCTTGGCCCCTCCTTTTTGATATCGGCTGGAGCGAGATTGATCGTCGTGCGACCACGGGGCCAGTGGTAGCCGCTGTTCGCAATGGCCGTCGTCACGCGGTCGCGGCTTTCTTTCACCGCAACATCCGGAAGCCCGACGACTACAACCACAGGATTCCCTGATGCTCCATTCACCTCGATTTCGACCTCAAACGCATCCACCCCGTAAACAGCAGCCGAGTAAACTTTTGCCAGCACAGTTCGGCAACGTGTCAGAGCCGGTCTGGCAAGTAAAACCTTTGAACGCCCCCGCCATAATAGCGTCTGACCTCCGTAATGATTAACCCCATTGACAAACAACCCCGCGAGATAAAATATTTTCTTGCGCTGCCGATTTAATCATCCATTGTAAACACATAAGAGTGACATTGACGCTGTCACCCGCTGCCGCCGCCCAACGAAACGCATCCGAAACCGCCTTCTCTTACGCATAATAACTGCTGACTAGAACGCGAGAGGCACCCAACATGAACTACAAATCAGGCGAAGACTCCGACTCCGGGATCAAGATTTATCTCCGTGAGATCGGCCAGATACCCCTCCTTACGCCCGCGCAGGAGATCGAACTCGCCGCCAAGATCAAGGTGGGCGACAAGGCCGCGCGGTCCTTGATGATCCGCTCGAACCTTCGGTTGGTGGTCAAGATCGCGCATGACTACGCGAATCTCGGCCTGCCGCTTCTGGACCTTATTTCCGAAGGGAACATCGGCCTGATGAAAGCTGTAGAGCGTTTTGACCCTGCCAAAGGCGGCAAGCTGTCGACCTACGCGGCTTGGTGGATCAAGCAGTCGATCAAACGTGCCCTCGCGAATCAGTCCAAAACGATCCGTCTGCCGGTTCATCTCGTGGATAAGATCTCGAAGATGCGCCGCGTGGCACTGCAGATGAGCGAGGAACTCGGTCGCGAGCCGACGGACGATGAACTGGCCGAAGAGGTAGGCCTCGCGGCAGGGAAAATCTCCCAGCTGAAAACGGTATCAATCCGGCCCGCTTCGTTGGACGCGCCGATCAGCGACGACGATTCGACGGAGTTCGGTGAGATCGTCGGTGATCTGGAGGCGCAAACGCCTTTCGAACAGCTTCGCGATCAGAACCTCCGTGATGAAGTGGGCGATCTGCTCCGGGTTCTCGACGACCGCGAAAAGAAGATCATCTTCTCTCGATTTGGACTCGATGGCGGCAAAGCGAAGACGCTCGAGGAAGTGGGTAAAAAGTTCGGCGTCACCCGCGAACGCATTCGGCAGTTGCAGAATATCGCCCTTATGAAGCTGCGCCGCGCTTTGGCTAAAAAAGAAAAGCCGATTGAAGCTCTGCTCGCCGGCCACGGTGCGGAATCGGAAGACTAAACGACTCGCAGCGGAGGATTCTACAGAAGGCGCGTTCTTCCGAACGCGCCTTTTGCTTACCCCGTATCACGTGGGCCTCACGGTACAACTCGCAGTTGGATGGTGTCGAAACGCTCCTCCCCAGCGAGCATGTCGCTGATAATGACCAAATGATCGCCGGACGCGGCGAGTTGAAGATCGACCAGGTGATTGATCGCCGCGCCGATCGTGCGGTTCGGATTAGGATCGAACGCCAGGTAGTGGGCGAAGGTGCCCCAATTGACGGCGAGCTTTCGGCAAATCTCGAACGTCGGCGCGAAGGCGTAAATCGGCGCATTCGGACGCAGCCCGGACACGTAGTCGGCCATTGTCCCGCGCCGCGTGAAGACCACCAATTTCGCGTCGGGCAGTGAGTTTGCCAAGGTGACCCCTGAATGGACGGCTTTCTGCCGATCGTTCTCGAGCGCGGCCGCACTGGCAAAACCCGCTCCCCCACTTCGCTCTATCCGCCGGGCGACCCGGTCCAACACGCGCACGCATTCCACAGGATATTTTCCGACCGTCGTTTCGCCGCTCAACATCACACAGTCTGCCTGTTCAAAGACCGCGTTCGCCACATCGGTGATCTCCGCCCGCGTCGGGACAGGATTGCTGATCATCGATTCCAGCATGTGGGTGGCGACGATCACCGGCACGCCCTGCCGCAAGCACCGCTTGACGATGCGGCGCTGAATGATCGGGAGATCTTCCATCGGGCATTCGATTCCCAAGTCCCCGCGGGCCACCATGACGATGTCGGAGGTTTGGATGATCGCGTTGATGTTCTTCACGGCGAGTTGATCTTCGATCTTCGCCACGATCCTCGCGTTGCTGCCGTGCTGATGCAGAACTCGCCGGAGGACATCCACGTCATTGGCCTCCCGGCAAAAACTGAGCGCCACGCAGTCCACCGCCAACTCTGCCCCCAGCGCCACATCCGCCAGGTCCTTCTCGGTCAAGGGAGGCAGGTTCACCTTCACCCCGGGAAGGTTGATGTGGCGACGGGACCCCATCACCCCGGAGGTGAGCACCTCGCAACGGATGCGATTGCCGGTCTTCTCCAGCACCTTCATGTGAATGTTACCGTTGTCGACTAATACGGTATCGCCCACCGAAATGTCATCGATGAGCCCGTCATAGTTAACGTCCACGGAGTAAAGCTCCTCGCTGTGCCCCCCTCGCACCGTGAACTCGAAAACGTCTCCGGATTTCAGGTTGAGCTTGGTTTGAAGATCGCCTGTGCGGATGGCTGGTCCTTGCGTATCCATCAGCACGCCGACGATTAGCCCCATCTCCTTAGCTACTGCCCGGATCCTCGGGACAATCATGCGCACCCAATCGTGAGTCGCATGGCTCATGTTCAGCCGGAAGACATTCGCTCCCGCCGTCACCATCGCGTGCAGGACATCCGCTGACTCCGTGGCGGGCCCCAAGGTGCAGATGATTTTCGTTTTGCGCATGGGCGACCGAAGCGAGAAGCCCATGGGATGGCAACGCGAAATGCCTCGTGGGTTACTCCGTCGGCTTCTCAACTGCGACAAGGTCGTCCGTCCAAACTCCTTCGAGTTGAAGCACGACCATGGAAAAGCCCGGCAACTCCAAATGATCCCCACGCGCAATGTTAACCCTTTCGGCAAGAAAGCCGGCTTCCTTGCCCGTATCCAGCAGCAACCACCAGGAGGTGTCTGGCGGGCCAAAGACGACAAACTTCACCGAGCCATGGTGCGCATTAAAGAGCAGCATGAACGTGTTATCTCGAATCCGCCCGCCAGCGGGATCCTGCTCCTCAAAACCGGAGCCAACCAGAACCATGCCGAGCGCTTTCACGTGAGCGCTGCTCCACTCCGCCTCGTGCATTTCGGTCCCGCGGTCGGTCAGCCAAATCAAATCCCGACCTTTTCCACCTCGGGCGAGGGGACTACCAAAGAAGTGGGTGCGACGAAACGCTGGATGATCGCGGCGAAAGGCCGCGAGCGCGGCGACAAACTCCTCGAGTTCGTTCGACCGGTGCTCGGAACGCCAGCTGAGCCAGTTAAGCTCATTGTCCTGACAGTAGGTGTTGTTGTTACCTTTTTGCGTGCGCCCGTACTCATCACCGGCGCAAAGCATCGGGACCCCTTGGGACAAGAACAGGGTTGCGAGAAAGTTCCGCCGTTGTCGTCGGCGCAGGGTGTTGATCTCGATTTGTTCGGTAGGTCCCTCCGCGCCGCAGTTCCAGGAGCGATTGTGACTCTCCCCGTCGCGATTTCCCTCCCCGTTCGCCTCATTGTGTTTCTCGTTATAGCTCACCAAGTCAGCGAGCGTGAACCCATCATGCGCTGTAACAAAGTTAATGCTCGCTTCGGGGTAACGACCGCCCCGCTGGTACAAATCCGAGCTGCCAGTGAGGCGCGACGCAAATTCCCCGATCAGCCCGGCGTCGCCGCGCCAATAACCACGGACGCAATCCCGATACTTACCGTTCCACTCGGACCAATTGACGGGGAATCCGCCCACACGATAACCACCTTCACCTAAATCCCAAGGTTCCGCGATGAGCTTTACCTTGGAGAGAATCGGGTCTTGCAGCAGAACATCGAGAAACCCAGAGCGGAGGTCGAAGTGGTGGGTTTCGCGCGCCAGGGCCGAGGCGAGATCAAAGCGGAAACCATCCACATGCATCTCCGTCACCCAGTAGCGCAGTGAATCCATGATCAACTGCAACACTCGCGGATGCTGGGTATCCAGGGTGTTACCACAGCCGGTGTAGTCCCGGTAGAGGCGCCGGGACCCCGGCTCCAATCGGTAGTAGGCAGTGTTGTCAATGCCGCGGAACGAGAGGGTCGGCCCCAGGTGATCGCCCTCGGCCGTATGATTATAGACCACGTCCAAAAGGACCTCGATGCCCGCGGCATGAAGTTTTTGCACCATTGCTTTGAACTCCGGAACCTGCGCGCCCGGCTTACCTTCGCAGGCGTATCCTTCGTGTGGGGCAAAGTAGCCGATCGAGTTATAGCCCCAGTAGTTCACCAGACCTTTGCTCTCCAGAAACGGCTCGTTCCGAAACTGATGGACCGGGAGCAGTTCGACGGCGGTCACGCCCAAACGGCGGAGGTAGTGAATTGCCCAATCGCTCCCGAGTCCGGCATAGGTGCCGCGTAATTCTTCCGGCAGCGCTTCGGCGGTTTTGGAGAAGCCGCGGACGTGCGTCTCGTAAATCACTGACTGGGTCAGGGGAGTTCGTGGTGGGACATCCGCGCCCCAGTCAAAAGCCTCATCTACGACCACCGCCTTGGGCATCATCAAGGCGTTGTCGCGCAGGTCTCGCTTGGACGCTTCATCGTCGCCTTCGACCAGAAATCCGTTTAGCTCCTCGCGCCAAGGTAACTTATTGGAAATTGCCTTTGCGTAGGGATCAAGGAGTAGCTTCGCCGGGTTAAACCGGGCGCCTTGAGCCGGTTTATACAACCCATGAACGCGGTATCCATAGAGCTGCCCGGCCTTGAGGCCCGGCACGAAGCAGTGCCACACATGCTGCGTCCATTCGTTCAGGACGATGCGCTCAGTTTCATGCGTGTCCAAAGACTGGAACAGACATAGATCCACTCCTTTCGCGTGCTCTGAGAAGAGGGCGAAGTTAACGCCTTCCGAAGTCAACGTAGCGCCAAGCGGGTAGGGCCGGCCTGGTAGCGGATCGCGAGTGACTTTCATCGTCGGGTCCGCCCTTCGGCGCCGCGCGGATGCGCGTCCGGCTGCTGAGGCTGCTTCATCCCCGGCTCGGCGCTCAATCTCTTGATAGAACTCGCAGCGCCTTCTTGGTGTTGTTGACCCTCATGATTAGCATTCCCTTCTTCGCGCCCGGAGTAGTGGCAAGGTAAGCGTATTCGATGTTCAGCTTGGCTTTGGTGAGTCGTTGCGCGATGGCTGCGAGGGCCCCCGGCTTGTTACTATTCTC
>JAQGOK010000224.1 GCA_028293645.1 Chthoniobacter sp. | reverse complement strand
CCGCCCAGCCCACGGAGCCGGCCGGGACCGCCTCGCCGGCATCCACGGCCGACCCGACGCCGAGCCCCAGCCCTGAGCCCTCGCCGACGCCGAGCGAGACGCCGACCCCGCCGCCCGCCCCGCTGCTGACGGCCCCCGCCAGCCCGGGCTCGGCCACCGCCCCCTCGTGGGCCTTCCAGGCGACGGGCACCTCTGCCACCTGCTCGCTCGCGGGCCCGAGAGCCCAGCTCGTCGAGGACGCGGACTGCAGGTCCCCCTGGGCTCCGTCGCTCACCGACGGTGACGGCGAGTACGTGGTCCGGGTCGTCGCGGTCGGGCCGGGCGGCGCCTCCTCGCCGGCCACGGCGAGGTACCTGCTCGACACGACACCGCCGGCTGCGCCGGTCGTCGAGGGCAGCGAGGGAGCCAAGACCGACCCGACCGTGTCCTGGACCTTCGCCGTCCCGGCGGACGTGACCGCCACCTGCACGCTGCAGCGGGGGACCACGAACGTCAGCACCGGGCTGTGCACGAGCCCCTACGTGACGGAGCTGCCCGGGTCCGGCACGTGGCGGCTGGTCGTCGTGCTCGCCGACGAGCTGGGGAACCCGAGCGATCCGGTGGCCGGACCGGACGTGGTCCTCACCCTGGCTGACCCGACCCCGCCGAGCGTCACCGCGAGCCCACGCTCCCCGTCCAACGGCGGTGCGGACCGGCGGTTCACGTGGAACATCTCCCCCACCGCCGGCAGCCAGTGCCGCTTCACCGCCGACGACCTTCCGCTGACCGGCCATGACTGGGCCGCGTGCTCAGAGACCGTGTCGTTGCCGACCGCCGAGCTCGCGGACGGCCTGTACCGGCTCGAGCTGCGCACGGTGCGGGCCGCGGACGGCGCCACCAGCACCACCGCGAGCAGCACGGTCGAGCTCGACACCCGCGCCCCCGACCCCCCCGCCGCGGTCAGTGGCACGTCCGGCCCGGGCAACGAGCCGACGGCGTCCTGGACCTGGGCCGCCGGGCCGGACGAGTCCGAGTGCTTCCTGTCTGTCGAGGGATCGGTGCCGGGCACCTGGTCGCCGTGCGCTGCCGGCGACAGGTGGTCGCTGCCGGCGGACGGCCGCTACGCGCTGTGGGTCCGGCTCGTCGACCCCGCCGGCAACCGCAGCACCCCGCGCACCGGTCCGCTGTACGTGCTCGACCAGGTGGCCCCTGCGGCGCCCGCGCTGTCCGGGCCGGGCGAGCTCGGCAACGACGCCGCGCCCTCCTGGCGCTGGACCGCCGGAGACGACTCCTCGCAGTGCCGGCTCACCGATCCGGCCGGGTCAGAGGGCCCCTGGGTCGCGTGCACCTCCCCGTACTCGCCCACCCTGACGCGGGACGGCTCGTGGACCGTCGCGGTCCGCCTCGTCGATGCAGGCAGGAACGTCTCGGCCGCCGCGAGCAGCAGCTACCTCCTGGACCGCGCCGCGCCGCCGGCCCCGGGGGTCAGCGGCCCGTTCGGGGTGGGCAACACCCGGGACGTCACCTGGACGCTCACCGGGGAGACCGGCGCCACGGCCGAGTGCCAGCTGGTCCTGGACGGTGTCGTGTGGCACGCGTGGCACCCCTGCGAGCGCACCTACGTGCGCACCCTGACCGACGGCCGGTGGCTGCTGGAGGCCCGACTGACCGACCGCGCGCTCAACCACGGGCCGTCCGGGGTCAGCCCGACGTACGAGCTGGACACGGTGGCCCCCCCGGCCGCCGTGGTCACCGGGCCGACCGGCCCGAGCCCGGGGAAGACCATCGCCTGGAAGGTGACGCTGCCCGCGGACACCGCGGCCTCCTGCCGGCTCCTGCGCGACGCCACCCAGGTCCTGCCCTGGGCCCGCTGCACCGGCGAGGAGACGGTCCTGCTGGGCGCGGACGGGACCTACGTCTGGCAGGTGCAGGTGCGTGACCAGGCCGGCAACGACAGCCCGGTGGCGGACAGCCCCGGCTACGTGCTGGACACGGCCGCACCAGCCCCTCCGGTGGTGAGCGGCCCGCTCGGCCCGGACGACGACCGCGCGCCGGTCCTGACCTGGTCGGGCGAGGCGGGTGCGGCCGCCCAGTGTCAGCTCAGCCGTGGCACCACGGTGGTGCGCGACTGGCGCGCCTGCTCGACACCGCGCACCGTGGACCTGTCCAAGGAGGCCGACGGCAGCTACGTCGTGGCTGTGCGCCTGGTCGACCTCGCCGGCAACACGGGGCCCGCAGCGACGTCGCCGACCTACGTCCTGGACACCACGCCGCCGCCCACCCCCGTCGTCACGGGGACCAGCGGAGCCGCCCCCAGCCCGCGCCCGTCCTGGACGTGGACGGCACCGAGCGACGCCACGTCGGAGTGCCGCCTGACCGCCGGCACGACGGCCGGCCCGTGGAGCGCCTGCGCCAGCCCGTACAGCCCCACGCTGGCCTCGGAGGGCACCTGGACGCTCGCCGTCCGGCTCACCGACACCGCGGGCAACGTCAGCCAGGCCGGCACCGGACCGCCGTACCGCTACGACGCCACAGCACCCGGCGCGCCGGTCATCACGCCGCCCGCCTCGCCAGGCCGGCAGACCGCTCCGTCGTGGGGGATCGCCGCGGAGGAGGGCGCTGCGGTCACCTGCCGCCTGGTCGGACCGGAGGCGACGTCCGCCTGGACGTCCTGCAGCACCTCCCGCACCACGGACCTTTCCGGCCGTCCCGACGGCATCTACCGCCTCGAGGCTGTCGCTGCGGACCTGGCCGGCAACACCGGCGAGATCGGGTCGGCGCAGTACCTGCTCGACACCGCCGCCCCCCCGGCGGCCGTGGTCACCCCGCCGGCCACGCCCACCAAGGACCGCACGCCCGTGCTGTCCTTCAGCTCCGACAGCGGCACGAGCGCCACCTGCCAGCTCTTCCACGGCGACACGGCCTTCACCCCCGTCAGCTGCACGAGCCCGCTGCAGCTGGACCTCACCGGCCAGCCCGACGGGGCCTACACCGTGGTCGTCCGGCTCACCGACGCCGCCGGCAACACCAGCCCGACCAGCACGGCCGCCTTCGTCCTGGACACGACGGCTCCCGCGGTCCCGCTGTTCACGGTCGAGCCGGCCACCGCGCCGGACCGCACCCCCACCTGGGAGATGCAGCACGAGGCGGGCTCGGCCCTGCTGTGCCGCCTGGTGAGCCCGCGGGGGACCCTGCTCGTCGACGGCGCGTGCGTCACCCCGTTCACGCCCGACCTGACCGGCCGGTCCGACGGCACCTTCGTGCTGCAGGTGCGGGCGGTGGACGCGGCCGGCAACATCGGAGAGGTCGCCTCCAGCACCTACGTCCTGGACTCCCAGGCGCCCGAACCGCCCACCGTCGTCGCCCCGCCCACGCCAGGTCGGGACCGCACCCCGA
>JAQGOK010000169.1 GCA_028293645.1 Chthoniobacter sp. | reverse complement strand
GAGCAAACGGATCGCCGAGACACTGCCCGCAGGCGCTCCGGCGTAGCGCAATTCCGAGCGCAGTCGGACCCCGGTGATGTCGATGAAGTCCACCGACAGCGTGCGTTTGCTGCTTTTGCCGCCGCTGCCACGCAAAGCGTAGCTCAGCGCAAACAGCAGCACCGCGCTGCACGCAATCACGCTGAGCGCGATCAGGTAATCGGAGAAATGGCGTTTCATGAAAGCGCTTTGGAGCTGGGGCGCGGCTGCCCGAGCAATCGCTCAACGTAATCCGCTTTCTTTAACTTCAGCGGCACCGGCCCATCCGGCTCACCTTTGATGAACTGCTGCACCTCAAGGTTGGCATGCGAGCGAATCTCCTCGGGCGTCCCCGTGGCGATGATCTTCCCCTGATTCGGGCCGGTGCCGAGCATGATCATTCGCGAACCAATCCGAAAGGCGCTGACCATGTCGTGCGTCACAACCACCGCGGTGACGCCGAGTTTCCGCGTCATTTCCTGCGTCAGAATATCGACGACGCTGGTCATGATGGGGTCCAGGCCGGCCGTCGGCTCATCGCTGAAGAGCAGCTGCGGATCAAGCGCCAGCGCCCTTGCGAGCCCAACGCGCTTTTTCATGCCGCCGCTGATCTCGGCCGGCTTGAGATGCTCGAAGCCAGTCAGCCCGACCATCTCGAGTTTCATCTTCACCATCAAATCAACGATGTCCGGCGCGAGCTTCGAATGCTCGAGGATCGGCAGCGCGACGTTCTCGCCGACGGTCATCGATTGCATCAGCGCACCGCTTTGGAAGAGCACGCCGAACCGGCGCTGAATGCGCGCGAGGTCCGAGGGATGCATGGTGGTGATCTCTTCGCCGAAAAGTTTGATCGAGCCGCTGGTCGGTTTCATCGAACCGATGATGTGCCGCAACAATGTCGATTTTCCGCAGCCGGAGCCGCCCATGATGATCATGGTGTCGCCCCGCATCACACGAAAGGAAACGCCGTTGAGCACCTTTCGCCCGTGAAAGTCCCGCACCAGATCCGTCACTTCGATGATCGGCTCCTCGGCGTCGTTGCTCATGCGGCGAAGAAGAAAATCCCGGTGAGCATCGCATTCGCGATCAACATGATCAGCAGCGACCACACGACCGAGCCGGTGGTCGCCTGCCCTACCCCTTCCGCACCCCCTTCCACCTGCAAACCCATGTGGCAGGCAATGGTGATGATCAGGAAAGCGAAGATGACGCTCTTGATCATCCCGGAATACAGGTCCCACGGCTGGGCGGCATGCATGCAGTGATAGATGAAATTCGACGTGTCGAAATGCAGCGCGTATTTGCAAATCACCCAGCCGCCGACCATGCCGATGCAGTTGCCGACGACGGTGAGCGCCGGCAGCATGACCATCATCGCCAGCACGCGCGGCACGATCAGGAAGCGGATCGGATTGATCGCCATCACCTGTAAGGCCTCGATCTCCTCGGAGACCTTCATCGTGCCGAGCTCGGCAGTCACCGCCGAACCGCTGCGGCCGATCACGATCACGCCGATGAGCAGCGGTCCGAGTTCGCGCAAAAGTGACACCGAGATCAGATCCGGCACGAAGCTGGTCGCGCCCATTTTCTTCAACTCGTTGGCCGACTGCATCGCCAGCGTCAGCCCGATGCTGAACGAAGTCAGCGCCGCCATCGGCAGCGCGCGCACGCCGATGAGCACCATCTGATGGAACACTTCCGAGACCTTGAACGGCTGCCCGCGCACCGGTGCAAGGAACGTCCAGAAGAAGATCCGCCCGAGGAGCGTGAAGTATTCTTTCACGCCCCAGGCGCGGCGGCCGTCAGGGCGGATTTCGCCTCAGCGACCGTCGGGAAAATGGGGAATACTTCGCTTAACCGCACCAGGTCGAGGATGGTCCGCACCCGCTCATCGACCGCGGCCAGGCCGAAACGCCCCAGGTAGTCTTGCGCGAGCCGCACGTATTCCACCAGCGTCGCCAGACCGGACGAATCGATGTAGCGAACCTTGCTGAAATCAAGCACCAGAGCCGGACGCCGCGCCTTGGCATGCGCGTGGAGCAGCTCGCGGAGTTCCGGAGAACAGGACAGGTCAATCTCGCCTTCCACCGCGACAATCGTCACGCCGTCTTCCAGAGTCTCGCTCGATTGCATGGCGCGAAGCCTTAGCAGCGGCGGGAAAGCGGCGGAAGGGCAAATTTGCCCGGCAGACTCGACAAGATGAGCGCCCATCCCGTGTGCTCGCGAAGTGACTCCGGAAGCGATCGCTCACCTTCGCAAAGCCTGCCCGACCATGCGGCGCCTGATCCGCGAGCACGGCCCCTGCCTGCTGGTGCCGGACACCGGCCGCTCGCCATTCGAGGCGCTGGTGCGAGCGGTGGCGCATCAACAGCTTCACGGCAAAGCGGCCGAAAGCATTCTCGGCCGTTTCCGAGCGCTGTTTCCGGGAAAGCGGTTTCCATCCGCGGAAGGTCTCGCCGCCGTCTCGGATGACGCGCTGCGGGCGTGTGGATTCTCACGCGGAAAGATCGCTTCGCTGCGCGACATCGCAGCAAAAGCCATCGACGGCACGATCCCCAACTCGCGAAAGATCCGCACCTTGCCGGATGCCGAGATTATCGAGCGCCTCGTGCAAGTCCGGGGCGTCGGTCGCTGGACGGTTGAAATGTTGCTGATCTTCAAGCTCGGCCGCCCGGACGTGCTACCCGCCGACGACTTCGGCGTTCGGAACGGCTTTCGGATCGCTTTCAATCTGCCGGCGATGCCCACGCCGAAGGAGCTGCTGCTTTATGGCGAACGCTGGCGCCCGCACGCCACGACCGCCGCCTGGTATCTCTGGCGCGCCGCCGACGCTACCAAGAAGGTGAGCCCGATCGCGGGGGCGAACGCTTAGGCCCTCGGCTACTTGCCTTTCGGCTTCTTCTCGTAGATCGCCAGCGTCGTCAGAAAATCCACCGCCCGCTGCAAGACGGCATCCCGCAGCGGCGCTTTCGGGCGCTCGCCTTTGTTCGCCTGCGCGGCCTGGATCGCATCGAGTTCCGGGTTGGTGCCCGCGACGAGGGCGGCTTCGTTCATGCGGGCCCGTTCCGTTTCAAAAACGAGATCGTTCACGCCGCTCGTGAGCCCCTGCGCCAGGACGGCTTCGGTCGTTTCAGGCGGAACGTCCACGACCAGATCCGGCTTCACGCCTCCGGGGAAAACCACGACGTTTTCAGGCAAGGTCACCTCCGCCGCCGCGACCCGCAGCAGCTTCCCGCCGGCGAGCGGCAGGTCCGAGAACTCCACCGCTTCGCCTTTGGTGCGCTGACCGATCACCAAGGCATTCACATGCGTCCGCAGCACGGCCGCGATCACCTCTGCGTTGCCGGCGGTGTCGTGATCGACCAGCACCGTGATGATCCCTTTGAACTTCGGCTCATCCTTCGAAGTGATGACCTGCTCCTGTTTCGTGCTCGGCTTTTTAACCGTGAAAAGGACTTTTCCTTTCGGCACGAAACGGCGGCAAACCTCCGCGGTTTGCTCGAAGGCGCTGCTCGCTGGCGTGGCACGGAGATCGATGACCAGCGCGCCGATTGCCTTCTCCGCGAACTTCGCGAACGCGGCGTCGAGTTCGGCGAGATTCGCGGCGTTCGTTGCGCCGAGTCGGACATAGCCAAAGCGGTTGTCGAGCGTCTCCGCGCGAAACGGACTCTCGGTGGTGATCTCCGTGCCGGGCTTTTGCAGGAGCGCCACTCCCGGAGCGAGCCGTGCAAGCAAGCCGGAGACCGTCGCTCGTTTGAGCTCCACGTCGGAAAGCATCTCCGGCTTGATGAAGTTCTCCTTGAGCAAGGTGATCACCTCGGTCAGTTCAGCTTCGCTCAGCGTGTTAACCGTCTCGTTCGAAGACGCAGCGGGAGTCTTCGCGGCCGGGTTCAGCTTCGCAGCCTCCGGTGCGCCCGTGAGCGGAACGGTGGCAAAAAGCAGGGCGGCTGCGGCGAACGTCACGGCATTTCTCATGGAAAACAGAGGCTAAGCGCTCAGCCCCCTGGCCGCAATGTCGCCTCGAAACTGAGCGCCTTCGAAATGGATGCTCCGCACGGCGCCGTAGGCTTTGGCTTGCGCGGCGGGCAGATCGGCTGCGAGTGCCGTCACCCCGAGCACCCGGCCGCCCGCCGTAACCATTGAACCGTTTACCATTTTCGTTCCGGCGTGGAAGACGACGCACTCGCCGCTCTGATCCAACCCGCTGATAGGGAGGCCGCGGGGGTAATCGCCCGGATATCCCGGAGACGCCATGATCACGCACACCGCCGCTTCCGGGCTCCAGCGCGCGGCGACCTCAGCCAGTCGGCAGTCGATGGTGGCTTCGAGCAAATCCAGCAGATCGCTTTCGAGCCGCGTGACGAGCACCTGCGTCTCGGGATCGCCGAAGCGGCAGTTGAATTCGAGCACCTTCGGCCCGTCTGCCGTGATCATCAGACCGGGGAAAAGCATCCCGCGGAAATCAAGACCGTCGCGTTTCAACCCCTGCAAAAACGGGTCCAGGATCTCGCGGCGGATGCGCGTTTCGAGCGCGGGCGTAACCAGCTTCGCAGCCGGGCTAAACGTGCCCATGCCGCCGGTGTTCGGCCCCTGGTCCCCTTCGAACGCGCGCTTGTGATCCTGCGCGCTCGGGAAGAGCAGATAGCTGTCGCCATCGACCAGCGCGTGAATGGAGCATTCCTCCCCTTCGAGAAATTCCTCGATCACCACCTGCGCACCTGCGTCGCCGAAGCGGCGTTCTTCCATGATCTCGCGGATTGCGGCGTCCGCCTCCGCGATTGTTTGCGCGATGATCACGCCCTTCCCGAGCGCCAGACCGTCCGCTTTCACCACGACCGGCAACGGCATCTCGCGGAGGAAAGCGCGCGCGGCTGCGGGATGGCCGAAAGTGCCGGAGCGCGCGGTCGGAATGCCGTGCCGCTCCATGAACTCCTTGGCGAACGCCTTCGAACTCTCCAGGCGCGCGGCGCTTTGGCGTGGACCGAAAATGCGCAATCCGGCCGCTTCGAAATGATCCACGATTCCTGCGGCCAGCGCGTCGTCCGGGCCGACCACCGTCAACTCGATGCCTTCGTCTCGAGCGAAGGCGGCGAGTTGCTCGTGGTCCGAGATCGGGATCGGCACACACGTCGCGAGTTGGGCGATGCCGGCATTGCCGGGCGCGCAGAAGAGTGCGGAGACGCGCGGCGATTGGCGCAGCTTCCAGACGAGTGCGTGTTCGCGACCGCCGCCGCCAATGACGAGAACTTTCATAATGATGCGGCGAGCGCGGGCTGCGGCTCGTCGGCGAAGTCTTCTGCTGCGGCCAACTCTTCCGGCGGCGGCGGTGCACTGGCTTTGCGCGCGGCGATGTCGGCCCGGCACTTCTCGAAGAGCTCGCCCAATTGCTCCAGCCGCTGCAGCACGGGATCGAACTGGGTCCGAATGGCCGTCTGAGCGGCAATCAGCGGTTCGAACGCCGCTGCGAGTTCCTCGTAAACGCGGTCCATTTCGCCACGCATCTCGTCTTCGATGTGACCGAGCAACAGCTCGCGTCGATGCGCCATGATCGTGCGGAACGTGGCGAACGCATTGCTGCGCAACACCTGCAGCAGAACGATCACCGCGACGGTGGTGAGGACGAGAATCAACGCCGCACCTTCCACAAAGGTGCCCGCGAGCCAGGCACCCGAAAGACCGGCGAGCGCGCCGAGGCTGGCAAGCCCGGGGAACCGCAGGAGGTCACGGGCTCGCGCAGTGGCCTCGCCCATTCGCGTCGTGGTGGCGCCGGCCGGATCGCGTTCGACGACCGCCGTCCGGAGTGTGCTCAGGAGCGGCGCGTGATCGCGCGAAAACGGAGCGAGCAACGGTGCCTCGAGTCGCCGCAAAATGGTGCGCTGTCCTTCCCACGCATCCTGCAAGTCGGCCGTGAAATGTTCGACTGATGCGTCGAGATGCCGCAGCACATCGTGGCGGAGGCGCTCTTCAATCTCGCGGTGAAACTCTGCCCACCATGCCGGCTCCGCCCGGAGCAAACCGAAGAGCGTCAGCTTCCCGCGCAGCAGATCTTCTCCTCGCTTCTTCGCTGCCTCGAAGGTCTGCGCGATTGACCAGAGCGTGCCGGCCGCGTGCCGCAATGACTGGTCGTTGCGCGCGCCAAGTGCCTGGCGGTGCTCATCGATGCGGACGGCCTCGCGCTCCGCCTTCTTGCGCGCGACCTGGATCGGTTCACCGAGTTCGCGCAGGATCTCCTGCGCCACATCGCAGACCTTGCGGAGCCGCTCGCAACGGGCCGTGGAGGTGAGCGCCTGGGAATCGATATGCCGCTCAAGCTTGTCGAAGCCGCTGCGCGTCGGCGCGGCGACCGCGAAGATCGGGCAGGCCTGACCGAGCCGCGCGAGCATGGTGTGGCGCAACCTCTTCACGCCGAGCAGGACCTCGTGTGGAGCGACCGTGTCGCACTTGGAAACAATGAGCACCAAGCGGCGCAGATGTTCGCGCGGGAGGCTCGCGAGAAAGTCCCACACAGCCGCTTCGCCGCGTAAGGCGAGCGTGAAGAAAATCAGATCAGCTCTTGGGAGGTAGCGCGCGAGGATCGCGCTGGTGGCGGCCGTCGCTTCATACCCCGGCGCATCCACGAGCGTGAAATCGCGCAGAAAAATGAACGGCCGCTCGGCTTCGACGAGTTCTTCACCGACCGGTGTGTCGGCGGTGGTCGCCCCGTAGCGAAAGATCACCCCGCGGCCGCGGAACTGTTCGCCGCCGGCGAACTCGCGGTCAAAGAGCGTATTGAACAGGATGGATTTGCCGGCGCCCGATTCGCCCAGCATCAGAAAGAGAAACGGATCGCGAAGCCCAGCTTGCAGAGCAACCAGACGGCTGGTCAGCGGCTCGGGCGCGGCCAGTTCACGAGCGACCTTGGCGAGAGAGAAAAGGCTCGTCCCGATCTGCGCCCGGAGCTGGAAGTACTCGTCCCCGATCATTCCCGGGCGACGCTGTTATCTCTTCTTCGGCACCGCCAGATCAGGCGGAGCCGCCTGCTCGACTGGAGGAGTAGTCGGACCTTCGCTGAGGGTGGTTTTCGCCGCAGGCGTCGCCTTCGGAGCCGGGGTGGCTCTCGGCTTTGCAGCCGGCGGCCGATCCATCGCGAGCAACTCGGAAACGGTGACGAATTTGAAGCCCTTCGCCGTCAGGCCGTCGAGCGTCTCAGGCATCGCGTCGATGGTGCTCTTGTGAATGTCGTGGCTGAGGATGATCGAGCCGTTGACCGTGCCGGCGAGGATCTTGGATTTCACGGCGTCGGCGTTGCGCACTTTCCAATCGAGCGGGTCCACGTCCCAAAGGATCACTTTGTAATCCCACTTGCGGTTCGCCCAGGCGCTCTGGTTGGCGGTGAAGCCGCCGTAGGGCGGCCGCATCACCTTCGGCGCGACGCCGGTGGTTTGGACGATCACATCATGCGTGCGCTGCAACTGATCGGTGACGGCGCCTTCGCCCATCTTGGAGAGCAAAGGATGCGACCAGGAGTGGCTCGCGACTTCGTGTCCTTCGCTGACGATGCGCTTCATGATGTCGGGATATTCGGCAACGCATTGACCGACCACGAAGAACGTCGCCTTCAAGCCACGCTGCTTGAGCATGTCGAGAAGCCGCGGGGTGTTCGTGATGTGCGGGCCGTCGTCAAAGGTCATCGCGATGAAAGGCCCATCAACGTGACATTGGCTGATCACGATGCGCGGCCTGGCTCCGGCGGCCGGCGGCGTTGCGGCGGGCGGGGCCGAACCCAGTGCCGGCACGGGTTCGGGCCTGGCGGCTGGCACAGGCGTGCTCGGTGCTGCGCAAGCGACCGAAAGGTTCAGAACGGCGACAAAGACAAGGTTACGGACCAACATAAATGGGCAGCTTGGAAGTATGGGCGAGAGCGGCGGCGTAACGAATACGGAGGGAACGCCAGCACGACAAGCGCGGGCGCAGGGAATCCGACGCGCCGTTCCGTCGCGGGAAGCAGCACCAAACACCGTCACTCGAACTGCTTCCGAAACGTGGCGAATTCCTCGCGCAACCGGGTGAGCTCCGCCTGAAGGTCGGCGGTTTGTTGTTCAAGCGCCGCGAGCCGGTTTGCGATCGGTTGCGGCGCGGGTTCGCGCGCGGTGGAACTCAATTCGGCGAGTGCTTCGGCCGTCGCGGATTCGGACGAGAGAAGCTGCGCGTAACGGCGCTCCTTTTGCCCCGGCCGCGCATCGAGCAGGCGCACGAGCCCGGCGTCCTCGCGAGCGAGCCCGTCGAGGCGCGACTGCACCGCTTCCAAACTGGGGAAGCCGTAGAATCGCTCGGCGCGTGTGCGCAGCTCGCCCGGAGTCTGCGGACCACGAAGCAGCAGGATGCAGAGCAGCGCGACCTCCGGCGGCTCGAGCTGGTAGTGCTCGAGGAGCTTGTGCTTGTATTTCTGCACGCGCGAGCCGGCGCCGAAGATCACCGTCGCGAGCTTCTTCTCGCGCAAGGCGTTCACGCCCTCTTCCACCTCTTTCTCGTCATAAGAGGTCACCGGCTCGCGGTTCGTGCTCTGGTTGCAAGCCGTGGCCAGCGCGTGGAGCGATAGCGGATAATTCTCGGGCGTGGTGCGTTCCTTTTCGAGCAGACAACCGAGGATGCGGGATTCGAGTGGGGTCAGATCAAAGGGCATGAGGGGGAGAAATGGAGGAGCGTTTGCGCAAGGTCACCGACCTTACCAGAGCACGAGCCGTCGCGCAGAAACATCGCGCGCTTTTTTCCAGCGACGACGCTTGCGCCGCGAACGTTCAACGGCAATCTGTGCGCGCTCGCGCCGCCATGTCCTTCCGTCTTTTCGATCTCAATCCCGAGCAGGAACTGGCGGTGCGCACGACTGAAGGGCCGCTGCTGATCCTTGCCGGCGCGGGCACGGGCAAGACCCGAGTGATCACGGCGCGCGCGGCATTCCTCATCGCGCAAGGCGTCCCGCCGGAGCAGATCATCGCCGTCACTTTTACGAACAAGGCGGCCACGGAAATGAAGGAGCGGCTCACGCGGCTGATCGATCCCGCGCAGGCGAAAAAGGTGACGATGTCCACCTTCCACGCGCTCTGCGTGCGCATCCTGCGGCAGGACATCGAGAAGCTCGGCTACAAGCGGAACTTCAGCATCTACGACGAGGGCGACACGACGGGCTTGATCAAGAAGATCATCACGCGGACTGCCGCGCAGGATGAAAAGCTCGATGCCGCCGTCGCGAAGAGCCTGATCTCCAAAGCAAAAAACAACGGCTGGCGCGAGGTGTCGCCCGGCGACGAGCAGACGCTCGCGGGCGCCGTGTTTGCGCGGTACCAGGCGGAGCTGAAGACGTTGAACGCGGTCGATTTCGACGATCTGCTGCTGCTCACGGTGCGGCTCCTTTCGGAGCACGAGACCGCGCGTGAGAAATGGCAGCGGCGCTTCCGGTATTTGATGGTCGATGAGTTTCAAGACACGAACCGGCTCCAGCTCGATCTCGTCGCGTTGCTGGCGCGCCGGGCGGACGTGCGGGCGAACATCTGCGTGGTCGGCGACGTCGATCCATCGATC
>JAQGOK010000163.1 GCA_028293645.1 Chthoniobacter sp. | reverse complement strand
CCAGGCGCCCGCCTTGGCGCCGTGATTTTTAGGGAAGCCATCGGCAGTTTGTAGGGGAAGCAGTCTGCTTCCCCTACAGCGGTGGCGCGGCGAAGTTGGGCGCCGGCGCGCTCCCGCCGCTTTCGATGTAAGCCAGCAGGTCGAGGATCTCGTCGGCAGTGAGCACGTTGATCAAGCCAGGCGGCATCAGCGAGACTTTGGACATCTCGCGCGTGGCGACTTGCGGCGTCGAAACATCCTGCTTCGTGCCGGCGAGCGGGTCGGTGATCAGCGTGATGTAATCGTTGTTGTCCTCAACGATCTGGCCCATCAGCGTCTCGCCTTTCTTCGTAGTGATGAGGTAGCTGGCGTATTGCTCGCTCAGCGCTTTGCTCGGGTCGATGATCGCTTCGAGCAGGTCACGGCGGTTGAAGCGGTTGGCGACCGCGCTCAAGTCGGGGCCGACGTTGCCCCCTTCGCGGCCGAAGTGATGGCACTGGAGGCACTGCGTGCTGGAGAAGATTTCCTTGCCGCGCGCGAAGTTGCGGCCGGCGCTGGTCTTCGGCAGTTCGGGCACGAGTTCGTCGAGCGTCCAGGCTTTGATGAAACCGCGCACGGGCACGGGCGGGGCGACCGGCTTGTTCGGCGCGAGGTCTTTGGTGGCCAAAGCGAGCAGCGCCCCGCGTTCGGCTGGCGGCACTTTCTCGAGCGCCTGATCGCGGATGCGGAGCACAAACTTCGCGAACGAATTGCCGCCCTGAAACTCGCGCGCGGTGGCAAACCACGCGAAGTAGCGTTCGCGTTGCGCGGCGGTCCAGGTCTTCGCTTCGCGCAGGCAGAGCGCAAACCAGACTGCTTCAGCCGGGTCGGTCGCCCCGTCGATCAGCGGCAGCGTTTTCTCCACCACGTCCGGCGCGCCGAGATAGACGAGGAGCTGACAAAGCTCGCGGTTCAGCGCGAAGGTCTTCGCGGGATACTGCCGGCCGAGCTTCTCGATTGCGGTCTGCACCATCTCGTCACTCGGCCGCCCATGCCGCGCGAATGCAACCTCGATGACGCGCAGCTTTTCGAGCTTCAGCTCGTCGCTCAGCGAATCGAACGGGAACTTGGCGAGAGCTTTGAAGATGGCGGGTTGATCGTCCTTAGTGCCGGCCCGGACGAGGGCGAGGAGCGCGGGGAGTGCGCGGGCATTCTCGGTTTCCGCAAGGGCCCGATCGACCCACTCGGCAGTCGGTTTAGCCTCTAGGACGAGACGCGCAGCAAAGGTCAGATTCCGACCACCGGTTAGCAGATGGTTGTACGCATCGAATGGCTCCTTCTGAAACATCGGCGCCTTACTTGCCTCTACAGCGCGCCGTTCGACCCGGGCGTGATCGGCACCCCCGAATCCGCGGTCCCAAGGGTCAAGAATTCGATTCTTCTCACCCGTCCAACTCACCCGATACAAGCCCGCCTGCGTCCCTCTTCCACCAATCGTGAAATACATCGCGCCGTCTTTGCCGAATTCGAGATCGGTGACCGGCAGCCCCTTGCCCGAGACGAACACTTCCACGTCGCCGCCCGCCTCCGGGCCGCTGGGTCGGTAGGTGGAGGGTAGCACAGGCTTCCAGCCTGTGGGGCCAGCAGGCGTCTCGCCTGCTGAGGCGCGGGCGGTTGGTTCAGCGGGCAGGATGCCCGCTGGCCCCACAGCCGGGACGGCTGTGCTACGTGCCGTGTAGCTCGCGCCTTGCGGACGCAGATGCACGGCGAGGATGCGGCCGAAGGTCCAGTCCATGATGAAGAACGCGCGCCGGTATCTCTCCGGGAAATTCGAGCGCGTCCCGAACTTCACGCCGGTCGGCGAGCCGAGCCCGATATCCACCGCTGCGGGCAGCGAATCGGGATACCACGCCGGCCATTTCGCGCTGCCTTCGCGGAAACCGTATTCGCCGCCGGGCACGACGTGGAGCACGCGCGTGGGCCGATACCACGGCAGGCCGACGTCCCATTCCATGTCGCTGTCGAAGGTGAACAGCTCGCCGTCGGCGTTGAAGTCGATGTCGTACGGATTGCGGAAGCCGCCGGCCATCAGCTCCCAATGCGTGCCGTTTTCGTCGGTGCGCAACACATGACCGTAGGGCGCTTTGATCTTGTCGAAGAACGTCGCGACCGGATCCCACACGCGCGGCAGCAAGTCGTCCTCGGCGTAGTTCCGATACGGCGATTTGGTCATATCGACGCCGTCGATCAGCGGCGTGGAATTGCCGTGCACGATGTAGATCGATTTGCCGTCCGGCCCGAGCACCAGCGCATGCGCGCCGTGTTCGCCGTTGCCGCCGGGGACGGCTTTCCAAAGCGGCGCGGTGTCGAGCGTGTCGTCGCCGTCGGTATCCTTCAGCCGATAAATGCCGCGCCCTTCCGGCCCCTCCCCGCTCACGTAGAGCGAATCGAACGCCCAGAGCATCCCCATCGAATCACCGACCGGCACCGGCACGCGTTCCCACTTCGCGATCTGGCCTTTGTCGTCGAGCGTCACGCGCACGAGCCCACCCCAGGAAGATTTTTTACCGCGAAGCAGCGAAGCGCGCGGAGGGTCGGAGGGAGCAGTTCCTGCCCTTCCTTCGCTCCCTTCGCTCCTTCGCGGTACATCTCCTTCAGCCCATTTGAATGCGCTCTCCGGCACCGCCCCTTGCGGCGAAATGTAGAGCCGGCCCTTGGCGTCGATTGTCATCGAGATCCACGAGCCCTCGCCCGGCGTGGCGGATTTGAGCAGCTCGACCTTGAACCCAGGCGCCACTTGCAACTGCTCGGCTGGCGTCGCGCTGGCGGCGGCGGTTTGAGCCAGGAGACGTGAGACCCCGAGGGCAAGCAGGCAGCCGAGAACGCGCAGAATCATTGCAAGTGGAGGGTAGGAGAAACGTGAAGCGAAGCGATCCGGGACGTCGCGTAAAGTGGAAACTCGGCGCCGCAGCCGCGGATTCGCGCGCTCGCGGCTGTCCCTCGCAGCGGCCGGTCGATACATGCGTCTCGTGTCCGCACCGGAACGAAACTCGAGCATGTCCTACGATATCGCGATCGTTGGCGCCGGCCCTGCGGGCTCCACGTGCGCCGCGCTTTGTGCCCAGGCCGGCTGGCGGACGATCCTCATCGAGAAGAGCGTCTTCCCCCGCGACAAGGTCTGCGGCGATTGCCTGAACCCGGCGTGCTGGCCGATCCTCGACCGGCTCGGAGTCAGCGACCGGGTGCGCGCGCTGTCGCACTCGCGATTGGAGGCGGTCGAGTTCAACGGCATCGGCGGGCCAACGGTGCGATTCCCGCTCCCGGCCGATCCGCGGGGAGAGATCGCGATCAAACGCAGCGCGCTCGACGAGCTGCTGATGCTGCGCGCGATGGAAGCCGGCGCCGAGGTGTTGCAAGGCGCGGCGCTCACTCAGCTTGAGGAGGGCTGGCGCTTGCAAGCCGGTGAGCGGGCGATTTCGGCGAAGTTCCTCGTCGCCGCAGATGGACGAAATTCGACCGTGGCCAGGCTGCGCAAGCTTCTGCCGACGGTGGGCAAGGAACGCGTCGGTTTGCAGACGCACGTGCCGGCGCCAGCGGACTTCGGCGAGAAAGTCGCGATGCATCTGCTGCCGGATGGATATTGCGGCGTCGCGAGCATTGGCGAAGGCCAGCTGAACGTCTGCCTGGTTGCTCCGCCCGCCAAACTGCCCGAGCTGAAACGTTGGGCGGCGGAGCGCTTCGCGATCGCTCCGGAACAAACGTGGCGAACGATCACGCCGCTGGCCCGCGCTCCCCTGCCCCCGCGCCTGGATAATCTGTTGCTCGTCGGCGACGCCGCGCGAGTGGTGGAGCCGTTTACCGGCGAAGGCATCTACTACGCGCTCGCCTCCGGTGCGCTCGCGGCCGATTGCCTCCTGCGCGACGAGCTGGCCGAGTATCCGGCGCGGCACCGCGCGCTGTATCGAGGGAGGCTCTGGATCAACCGGCTGGCAAAGGCCGCCGTGCTGCACCCGCGCATCTCCACCCAGGCGCTGCGGCTCGCGCAACGCTGGCCGGCGGCACTGCACTTTCTGACCGCTCGCGTGATCCATACCGCAGGCGTGTCATCCTGAGCGAAGCTCCCGTCCTCAGCTCTTGAGCAAGGCGAGCAGCCGCGGCCCGAAGACAATCATCCCGATCGCGGCCGCGGCGAGCGCAGCGCAAAGCACCGCGCCGGCGGCAAGGTCTTTGGTTCGGCCGGCGAGCGGATGCAGTTCCGGTGAGACCAGATCCACCAGGACTTCCAACGCGGTGTTGAACGCCTCCGCCATCGCGACCAGGCCGATCGCCCCAACCACCGCGCACCATTCCAGCGGAGAAAGGTCCCACCACCAGCCGGCGCAAATCGCCATCACCGAAAGTGCCGCGTGGATTCGCGCGTTCGCTTCCGTGATGAGCATCTGGCCCAAGCCGCGAAAGGCACAAACGAAACTCCGCACCAACCTCGGCCGTCGATCCGTGCGGGCGGAAAGCGGCTCAACCACAGGATCCGAAAGTTACTTCGCTTCCGGGAAAAACTTGGGTGCGGGCGCGGGAGTCGCGCTCGGAGTCGCGGGCGCCTCCAGCTCTGGCGCAGGCTTCTGCGGATCGATGGTGGACTTGCCTGACGGGGTCTGCGACTCCTGCGGCAGATGCTTCGTCTCGGCTTCGAGCTCCGTCGCCTTGTGCTGCTCGCACGCATTGGAAAAGAGCGCCACAGCGCAAACGGCGAGCATGGAAAAGCGTTTCATAAGAGCGCGGGAGGCTAGCGATGCACCCTGGCAATGCCAACGAAAAGTGGGCCGCACCGCAACGCGGTCGGAGCGGCAAAATGTGCTGTCATTTCCGAGGCATCCGCGAAGAATCCGCGCTCCCATGCCGAACCGCATCGATCAGAAATTCACCGAGCTGCGCGCGGCGGGGCAGAAGGCACTCGTCGCCTACATTTCCGCGGGCGATCCAAACCTGGATGCGACACGCGAGCTGGCGTGGGCCTTTGAAGAGGCGGGTGTGGATGTGCTCGAACTCGGCGTCCCCTTTTCCGATCCGCTCGCCGACGGGGTGGTCAATCAGCTCGCTGCCGCCCGAGCACTCGCGGCAGGCACGACGGTGCGCGGCGTGCTGGAATGCGTCCGCGCGATCCGGGAGCGGTCGCAGATCCCGATCGTGCTCTATACTTACATGAACCCGATCTACTGCTTCGGGTTCGTGGAGTTTCATCGAGCCGCGGAGGCGGCCGGAGTCGATGGCATGCTGATCCTGGACCTGCCGCCAGATGAAGATGCCGTGAACGCGGAGCTCACTCTGCAGACCGGGATGAAACGCATTCGTCTCATCGCGCCGACCACGCCGCCCGCTCGGATTGCGCATCTCACCGCCGATGCGAGCGGCTTCGTTTATTACGTTTCGCGCGAAGGAGTGACCGGTGAGCAAAGTGAAGTGGCCGCTTCGCTTCCCGAGCAGGTGGCGGCAATTCGGGCCACCACTCCGCTGCCGATCGCGGTCGGTTTTGGCATCTCGAATCCGGACCATGTGCGGCAGGTCGCAAAGCATGCGGATGCGGTGGTCGTCGGCAGTGCCATTGTGAAACGGATCGCCGAATACGGCACGAGCCCTGAGCTCATTGCCAAGCTCAGCGAATTCGTCCGTCCGCTGGCAGCCGCGACGAAATCGAACTAGCCGGCGGCGGACGCCGCAGCACCCGTGGACCGCGCAGCAGCGATGTGCTTACATCCCGCGGTATGTTGCATTTCACCAAGATGAACGGCGCGGGAAACGACTTCGTGCTGCTCGATAATCGCGACGGCAGCCTGGCGCTCGAGAAGGCGCAGATCGCGCGCTTGTGCGATCGTCATCGCGGGGTCGGCGCCGACGGACTTCTGCTGGTCGAGCAACCGGAGAACGGCGCGGACTTTCGGATGCGCTACTACAACAGCGACGGCGGCGAGGCGGAGATGTGCGGGAACGGGGCGCGGTGCTTTGCGCGATTCGCGCAACGCGTGAGTCGCAAGACCGGCGACGTGGCATTCGAGACGCTGGCGGGGGTGATCACGGCGAAGTTCATGGGCGATTTGGTGCAGATCGAAATGAGCGAGCCGCACTCGTTTCAGCCGGCGACGGTTCTCGATGCTGGCGGCGAGTCGCTGACGGTTCATTCGGTGAATACCGGTGTGCCGCACGCAGTCGTTTTCGTGGAAGACCTCGAGAGTGTGGACGTGCGCAGGCTCGGCGCAGCGTTGCGCTATCACCCGCGTTTCGCGCCGAAGGGAACGAACGCGAACTTCGTGCAGCGGATCGGACCGAATGCGATTGCGATCCGCACCTATGAACGTGGCGTGGAAGACGAGACGCTCGCCTGCGGCACCGGCATGGTGGCTTGTGCGCTGATTCTACAACGCGAGCATGGCGCGACCTCGCCGGTGCAGGTCAAGGTGCGCGGTGGTGACACGCTGGAGATCGGTTTCGAAGCAGCGGGCGAGAGCTACCGGCACGTAACGCTCACCGGCCCGGCCGACTTTACGTTTGACGGACAGGTCGAGGTTTAACGGCTCTCGGATCGCTCCGGTCGTTTACGCCCCGGCCGGTTCCATCTCGAGTTCGCGCATCAGCTTCTCGGTCTCATCATCGCGCTTTCCGGCGCTGTGATCGCGGGCAATCAGCATGTAAATCGCGGGCAGCACGAAGAGCGTGAAGAGCGTGCCGATGATCATGCCCGAGACGAGCACGACGCCGATGCTGTTGCGCGAACCGGCGCCCGGGCCGCTCGCCAGCACCAAGGGGAAGTGGCCGGCAACGGTCGCCACGGAAGTCATCAAGATCGGGCGCAGCCGGGTGCCCGCGGCTTCGGTCACCGCAGCGAGCTTGCTGCGGCCAGCCTCTTGCAGATGGTTCGCGAACTCGACGATCAGAATGCCGTTCTTCGCGACCAGGCCGACCAGCGTCACGAGACCGACCTGGCTGTAGATGTTCAGCGTGGTGAAACCCATGAAGCTGAAGAGCAGCGCACCGGAGAGCGCCAGCGGCACGGAGCCAAGCAGGATCACCAGCGGATCGCGGAAGCTTTCAAACTGCGCCGCGAGCACAAGGAAGATCAGGATCATCGAGATCATCAAGGTCGCGGTGAGCTTGTTGCCTTCCACGCGCAACTGACGCGCCTCGCCGGCGTAATCCACCGTGAAGCCTTTCGGCAGGATCTTCTCCGCTTCGGCTTCGAGCACCTTCAGCGCTCGATCGAGCGTGATGTGCGGCGGAATCGCGCCCTGGATTTTCGCCGCGTTGAGTTGTTGGAACCGGTTGAGCTGACGCGGCTCGGTTGATTCCTTGATCGAGGCAAAGGTGGAGAGCTGGACCAGCTTGCCCTCCGGGCCGCTGACGTAGAAATCCTTGAGCTGCTCCGGGTTCAACCGCTCGCTGCGTTTCACCTGCGGAATGACCTTGTAGCTGCGGCCCTGAATCGAAAAGCGATTCACGTAATTGCCACCGAGCATGGTGCCCAGATCGGCGCCCACCTGCTGTAAATTCAGCCCCAGCGAAGCGACCTTGTCCCGATCGAAGACCACCTCGGCCTGCGGCATGTCGTATTTCAAATCGGTGTCCTGGAAAACGAACACGCCGCTCTTTTGCGCGGCGGCGACGAGTTGGTTGGCGAAGCCGACGAGCTCGATCGGTTCGGCAGTGGACGCGATGACGAACTCGACCGGAAACTGTCCGCCGCCGGGCAACGGCGCAGGCATGGTCGCGATCACCTGCACACCCGGGATCGGCCCCAGTTTTCCCATGGCTTCAAACATGATTTCCTCAGTCGTCCGCGTGCGTTGGCTCCATGGTTTCACGCCCATTCCGCCGAAGCCGGTAAACGGCTGAGTGAGCTGAAACGTATGCCGCGTCTCCGGGATCGACATGAACGCCTCGTTCACTTTTTCCGTGTAGCGGGTCGTCTGCTCGATGGTGGAATTTGGCGACGCGAGCACGATACCGAGGATCACGCCCTGGTCCTCTTTCGGCGCGAGTTCCTTCGGCGTGAACATGAAGAACGGCACGGCCATCAGAATGACGAGCACCGCCAAGGTGATCGTCACCGGCCGCCAGCGGAGGGTGTTGCTCAGGGTGTGGACATACCGATTCCGCAGCGCATCGAAGCGGCGATTCACGAAGCCGGCGAAACCCTTATGCGAGTCGCCCGAGCGCAGCAGCTTCGAGCACATCATCGGCGAAAGCGTCAGCGCCACGACGCCCGAGACGATCACCGCACCGGCTAGGGTGAACGCAAATTCGCGGAAGAGCGTGCCGGTCAATCCGCCTTGAATGCCGATCGGTGCATAGACCGCGGCGAGCGTGATCGTCATCGCGATGATCGGACCGACGAGCTCCCGCGCGCCTTGCATGGCGGCCTGGAGCGGCTTCAAGCCTTCGTGCAGATGCCGTTCGACGTTTTCCACCACCACGATCGCATCATCCACCACGAGACCGACCGACAGCACGATCGCGAGGAGTGTCAGCAGGTTGATCGTGAATCCAAACGCCAGCATGAGGAAGGCGGCACCGATCAAGGAAATCGGAATCGCGACGACCGGGATGATCACCGCGCGGACTGAACCGAGGAACAGATAGATCACGACGACCACAATCAGCAGCGTCTCGATCAGCGTCTGCATCACCTCCTTGAGCGCGTCCTGAATGTAGAGCGTCGCGTCGTAAGGCAGGCCCGCTTTCATCCCGGCGGGAAGCTGCTTCTCGATCGCCGGCAGCTCCGCGCGAATGGCTTTGATTACGTCGAGCGAGTTCGCGGTGGGCAACGGCCAGATGCCGATGAACGTCGCGGTTTGACCCGAGAAACGCACATCCGTATTGGAGTCCTCGGCGCCGAGATCAACGTCGGCGATGTCTTTGAGGCGGACGATCGCGCCGTTCTGTTCGCGTAGGACCAGCTCGCCAAATTCCTCGGGAGTGCGCAGGTCCGTGTTCGCCACGAGATTGATCGTGGTCATCGAACCTTTCGTCATTCCGAGCGCGGAAAGGTAGTTGTTCGAAGCCAGCGCCTGACGGACCTGGCTCGGCGAAATGTTCAGCGCCGCCATGCGATCCGGCTTGAGCCAGATGCGCATCGCAAAGGTGCGCGCGCCGAGAATCTCGGCCTTTTGCACTCCACTCACCGCCGTGAGTTTCGGCTGCACAACGCGCGTGAGATAGTCGGTGACCTGGCTCGGCGTGAGATCGGCCGAGGAGAACGAAATGTACATCTGCGCGAACTGGGTGTCGCTCAACGTCAGTTCGATCTCGGGCGCTTCAGCCTCGGGCGGAAGGTCGTTGCGGACCTGCGCCACCTTTGCCTGGATCTGCGTGAGCGCAGCGTTCGTGTCGTAGTTCAGCTTGAGGTGAACTGTGATGATGCTGAGCCCCTGTGAGCTGGAGGAGTCGATGTAATCGATC
>JAQGOK010000137.1 GCA_028293645.1 Chthoniobacter sp. | reverse complement strand
ATGGCCGTGGACGGAAGATCATCAACCTCAGCGAAGGCGACCAGGAAATCGCGATGCTGCGGGCGATCCGCGACAGCGGCTGGAAGGGGCCAGTCGGTATCCTCAATCATCGCGACCACCTCGATGCCGAAGTGGGATTGCGCGACAACCTCATCGGTCTGCAATGGGTTTTGCGCGAGCTGGCTCAGACCGGTTCGGGTGGGGAGAAGCCGAAGCTCGAGTCGGCTCTGCCGGTGCGGACGAAAGCTGCCAGGCAAGGCAGCCGGCTGGTCGCGGGCAAGTTCGGCAAGGCGCTCGATGCTGGTGACGGCGGCGGACTGTTATTGCCCGGCAAAGACGAATGGCGCTCTGGGCCGATCACCGTGGAAGCGTGGGCGAAATTGCGTAGCGCGAAGAACTTCAATGTCATTGTGGCGAGCGACACGAAAGCTTCATCCGCGCATTGGGAGATCTACTCCTTCGCCGGTGCGGGCGACTTCTCCGTCTTTCTGCCGGGGCAGGGGGGCGGCCTTCGCACTGGAGTGAACATTTGCGACGATGCATGGCATCATCTCGCGATGGTGCTCGAGAAGGACCGCGTGCGGCTCTTCGTGGACGGCAAGCTCGCCAAGGAACAGGCTCTTCCCGCGCGTAACGGCGGGCCGCTTCCAGCGGAGTTGGGCATCGGACGCACGGTCGAAGACGGCATCGGCTGCGACGGCTCGATCGATGACGTGCGCATCTCGCGCGGTGTGCGGGAGATCACCTCCGCACCGGTCGCCGCGCTCACTCGTGATGATGCAACCCTTGGCCTCTGGCCGCTGGACGAGCTACCCAAGACCGCCACCGCAACGCTGCCCGAACGCGAGCCACTCGACGCCGCGGCGCATCCGCTCCACACGCACCCCATCAACCGCGATCGCATTTACGACTTCTACGCGAAGCAGGCGCGCGACTTTGCGGCGAGCGCGGAGAAGCCGAACCTGCTCCCCGCTTTTCCTGGTCTCGACTCCGGGCGCTCGGGACATTGGGGAAATCAAACTGAGGCGAACTGGAACAATGCTCGCTGGAATGAGATGGACCCCGGCTCCATGCAGGCGGCCATTTTTCGTCATGCCGATCGCACGGTGGCCCGTGCCGTGTGCGTCCGGCTGGAAGATGCGGCGGTCTGTTTTGATCCCGATACACTCACCTGGCCCGAAGCGTGGCGAGGCGGCTTCGTCCGGTTTGGAACGGCGCGCTTTGGATTTCTCGGCGGAGTCAGTCCGGTGGGAAAGTCGATTGCCGCGCCGAAGGGTGAGCCTGCCCGGCCGGGCAGTTTTACGTATCGCGGCTTCTACCGAAATGGCGCGCAGGTTGTTTTTTCCTATCAACGCGACGGTGTGGAGTGGTTGGAATCCGCTTCTCATGAGGTGGGCAGTGTCGTCGTCACGCGTGAGCGCGCTGGGGAGGGAAAGCTCAGCGCACTCACGCGTGGTGGCGCCGCGCAGTGGCCACAGTCATTTGCCACCACCGGCACGCTCGGCACCGCGAAGCCTTATGCAATCGATACGCTCACGCTGCCGGCACAAACGCCGTGGCGCTCGCTCTGGCACTTCGGCGGACTCGATTTTTTCCCGAATGGGGACGCGGCCGTTTGTACTTTTGAAGGCGACGTGTGGATTGTTTCCGGCATCGACGACCAGCTCGCGCGCCTCAAGTGGAAGCGCTTTGCGGCCGGGCTGCACCAGCCGCTCGGGCTGAACATCGTGGACGGAAAAGTCTGCGTGCTGGGGCGTGACCAGATCACGCGGCTGCACGATCTCAACGGCGACGCCGAGGCGGATTTTTACGAATGCTACGCCAACGCCTACCAGACGCCGACCGGTGGGCACGACTTCGTGACCGGCCTCCAGCATGATCGCGAGGGGCGTTTCTACCTCGCATCCGGCAAACAAGGCGTGGTCCGCGTCGCGCCGGGTGCAAAGCCCGCCGAGGTGCTGGCCAGCGGCTTTCGCAACCCGGATGGGATTGGCCTGGGTCCGGACGGTGAGATCGCCGTCGCGGTGCAGGAGGGTGACTGGACGCCGACCTCAATGCTTTACGAATTCCTCCCCAAACCCGGCGAAGCCGCCGGTCACTACGGCTACGGCGGACCCAAGCCCGGACCGCGCGGTCACCTGCCTCCGCTCGCTTATTTGCCGCGCGGCGAAGATCACTCATCGGGTGGACAGTGCTACGTGCAAGGCGATCGCTGGGGCGTACCGGCCGGCACGCTCGTGCATTTTTCCTGGGGCAATGGCACCGCTTTTCTCGTGCTGCGCGACCGACTCGGCGATGTCGCCCAAGGCACTGTGATCCCGCTTCCGGGCGACTTCAGCAGCGGCGCCCATCGCGGTGCGTTTAATCCGCGCGACGGCCAGCTTTACGCCGCGGGCATGACCGGCTGGATCACCTACGCGCCGGACGAAGGCGGCCTCCACCGCATGCGCTACACGGGCGGGACGGTCCAGGTGCCGCGCGCGACGGAAGCTCACGAAAACGGGGTATTGCTGCGCTTCCCCGAGCCGCTGAATAAAAACACTGCCGCCGATGGGCGGCGCTTCTTCGCACAGCAGTGGAACTATCGTTACAGTGCGGCTTACGGCAGCGAAGAATTCTCGGTTCGTTCTCCTGACAAACGCGGGCACGACCCGCTTGAGATTACCTCCGCGCATCTGCTCGACGATGGCCGCTCTCTCTTCCTGGAAATCCCGCAGCTCCAGCTCGCGAATGTCCTGCACTTGCACTGTGACCTGCCGGACCTGCTCGTACGCGATTTTTACCTTACGCTCCATCAGCTCAGACCTGCCTTCACCCAGTTCCCCGGCTACCGGACGATCGCGAAAGCTGCGCTCGACCCGCACGCCGGACACCACATGCCAGCGACCTCCGGCACCGCCCCGAAGCCGGTCCAATGGGAGCAAGGTCCGGGCGGTCGTCCCGTGCGTATCCGGACGGCGAGTGGGCTGCAATTCGAGCAGAAGGAACTCCACGTCAAAGCAGGCGAACGCCTTTCGCTGACGCTCGAGAATCCCGATGCGATGCCGCACAACTGGGTGCTGGTGAAAATCGGCGCTCTGGAGCGCGTCGGCGACCTCGCCACCCGTCTGATTACCGAGCCTGACGCTCTCGCGCGCAGCTATGTGCCAGACAGCCCGGACGTGCTGGTCCACACGCGGGTCCTTGATCCGCAAACGGCCACCACTCTCCACTTCAACGCGCCCTCGCAAGCTGGACGCTATCCATACGTGTGCACCTTCCCCGGCCACTGGGTATTGATGCGGGGCGAGCTTGTGGTCGAGTAAGGCAGTGATCATCCCCGAACTCAAAGACGACGCGTTGCTCGCCGATATCGCGGCCGCCCGGAAGACGGCGATGCGTTTCATCGTTGGTGGCTCGGTCAAAGCGGCCTCCTCCTAAAATGGCGCGAGCGCACCGTTCTTTTCGACCCCTATCTATCCGATTCGCTGACGAAGAAATACGCGGGCACCGACAAGGAACACATCCGCATGACCGAGCGCTGCATCGCGCACGAGCGGCTCGGCTTTGTGAACATCGTAACATCGAGCCACGCGCACACCGATCACTTCGACGCGGAAACGCTGGTGGCCCTGGGTGGTGCGCACACGGATCGACTGCCGCTCGTGCTCCCGACGGCGAATGTGGAACTCGCGCGGGATCGACTTTCCCGTGCGAACTTCGATCTTCGCCGCCTCGACGCCGGCGAACACGTGCAGCTCGGTATATTTGAATTCATCGGCATCCCTGCGGCCCACGATACGATCGAACACGATGCCGAAGGCCACTGCCGTTTTCTCGCCTTCATCGCCCGCTTTAGCCCGTGGACGCTTTATCACAGCGGCGACACACGCTGGCATGATGAGCTCCCTCATCTCCTGAGTGCGTATCGTCCGCACGTCGCGCTTGTCCCAATTAACGGCCAGGACCCAGCGCGTCGGCTCGCGGGAAATCTGGATGGGGAGGGAGGGGCGGTGTTGGCGAAAGCCTGCGGCGCTGAGTTAGTGATCCCGCGCCGCTTCGAGATGTTCACATTCGACACCGCGCTGCCGGATGTCTTCTCCGCTGCGTGGCCCGCCTGCAACAGCCCTGCCGCATTCTCCGGTGCGGCGGACGCTCATCTATCTCTCGCTTCGGGCGATAGTCTGAGGAGGTACAGCGGACAAAATTACAATTCTGCCCCACGTTGGTATCTCGACATGACCCTTGCAGCACAGCGATACCCTCTGGGCGGCTAGAGCGTGTCATGCACTTTTGGAGCGGAAAGGTCTGTACTTTGTGATTACCAAGGTGCAGCAAGCTTGGGATGGCGAAGTCACCGACCCGCAAACTGCGCAGCTATCCGACCGATGTCAGCGATGAGGAATGGGAGTTTTGCGCACC